>WRGT01000068.1 GCA_009787025.1 Spirochaetota bacterium | reverse complement strand
CCATTAATGATGCTAATATAATTTTTTTCATGTGTTTCTCCTTGTTTATTTTATCAACAGGAATTATCCTTTTTGATTATTGTATTAATTATTTTTTCTATGATAAAGAAAAATTGAGTCTAAAAATTTTTGACGCAGTATAGACGCAGTTTGGGGACCTGCAACTGATAGTGTGAGTGTAAAAACGATGATTGCTGAAATTATTATTACAGGGCAGACAAGGTTTTACAATAAACGGATAAACGGATAAACGGATAAACGGATAAACGGATAAACGGATAAACGGATAAACGGATAATTATTATGCCATGCTTTCAGTTTTATGTCAATTAAAATATTTATCATAAAATTTGGATTTTAAAAAAATTCTCCTATATTAAATTCATATATTACAGTTAAACTTTTTTAAACTTCGGCATCAAGTTGTTTTTATTTTTTTTAAGAACATATATTCAAAAATAGTTAAGCAAGTTTGATAAATGACAAATAATAATCATTATAATTTTAATAATACAAAATAACGCGGCAGCGGGAGATTGCAAAAAACCGCCGGTTGCTCTAAAAGGCTTGACTTTTTATGTTATTATAACATCTCATGTTAAATTAACATAAAAACGGAGATTTGCCATGTATATCAAACGTCATATTGAAGAAGCTGTTTTGAAACGCGCAAACATGAAAGGCGCTGTTGTTGTTACGGGCGCAAGACAAGTTGGGAAAACCACTTTAATTGAAAACTTAAAGCCGCAGATTCCAAAAGTTTCCCTCGACGATTTACCAACCAGACGCCGCGCGATTAATTCGCCTTCGACTTTTTTTAATATAACACCTCCCCCAATTTTTGTTGATGAAGTGCAATATGCTCCGGAGATTTTTCATTACATAAAAATTCTGTTGGACAATAGTCATAATAAGGGCGATTTTTTTCTTACAGGCTCACAGAGCTTTGAACTTATGAAAAACGTTACGGAAAGTTTAGCCGGTCGCGCAGGGATTTTAGAGCTGTTAGGGCTGTCTCTAAGAGAGATAAACGGTGAGGTCTGGAATAAACCTTTTATACCGACCTTAGAAAACTTAAAAAAACGCAGCACAAACAAAACAGATTTACGCATACCCGATATTTGGAAGATTATTCATCGCGGCTCCCTTCCCGAACTCGCATTGAACGCAGATTTTGACTGGGCTGATTTTTACGCCGACTATATTAAAACTTACATTGAGCGTGATGTCCGCACGCTCACACAAGTCGCTGACGAAGACAGTTTCTACAGATTTATGACCGTCTGCGCGGCCATGTCAGGGCAATTGTTAAACTTAGCGAACCTCGCGAATGATGTTGGAATAAGTGTAACCACTGCAAAAAGATGGCTTTCCGTATTAAAAACAAGCGGAATAGTTTATTTGTTAAAGCCATATAGCAGCAACGCGATTAAAAGAGCTGTAAAAACGCCAAAACTGCATTTTTTGGATATAGGTCTGGCTTCTTACCTGACCCGTTGGATGAGCTCTGATAATTTGTCTATTGGAGCAAATAACGGCAGCTTTTTTGAAAGCTTTGTTGTTTCGGAGATACTCAAAAGCTATACAAATGCGGGGAAAGAAGCGGATTTGTATTTTTTACGGGATGGAAATAAAAAGGAAATTGATTTATTAATCCACGAAAATAATACTCTATATCCGATTGAGATCAAAACAAAAGCCGAACCTGACGAAAGGGATATCAAGAGTTTTGATATGCTTGATGATATTAAGGGCGTCAATATAGGCGAAGGCGGCATTGTCTGTCTTGCCAATGATTTGTTGCAGCTTGATGAAAAGAACTATATTATCCCGCTGTCAATGGTGTAACAGGTAAACAAAATGAAATGGCGCAAAATTATAACATCTTCATGTAATTATTTGACATGTAGAGCAATAGCGTAAAAATGTAATTAATTATTTTAATGTACGCCATTATACGCTGTAAAGAGAATAAACAGATGGAAAAACTCGATAAATGGAAAAGATTGAAAAAACCGATATAAAGGCAACAATAGCGCTCATTTTGGCAATGATAATATGGGCTACATCATTTGTTGTACTTAAGGCTACATTTAAAATATATGGTCCCATGTTTGTTATATGGGGGAGGATGATTATTGCATCATTGATCTTCCTCTTTGTTATAAAAAAATTATGGAAAAAATGCAGTTACAAAAGGGGCGACTATATTCTTCTGCTTTTAATGGCAGTATTTGAGCCATGCCTCTATTTTATCTTTGAAGCTATGGCAATTACTAAAACTGCGGCATCACAGGCAGGAATGATTACATCAACCCTTCCAATACTTGTTGCAATTGCTGCGTTCTTTATACTGAAAGAAAAAACAACCGTACTAACATGGTTAGGATTTTTTGTTGCAGTATCCGGGGCTGTTATCTTGAGCATATACAGCGAAGTAACGGCAAGCGCGCCTGAACCTGTACTGGGAAATTTTTTAGAATTTTGCGCAATGATCTGCGCCACAGGATATACGATTTTACTTAAAAGGCTCAGCGCAAGATATGACCCATTTTTTCTTACTGCAGTTCTATCCTTTGTAGGTTCAATTTTTTTTCTTCCGTTAGCTTTAATTGAAGGCGGAGGATTTCCCAAAGAATTTGTTGCTCTGCCGATTCTCGGCATTGTATATCTTGGCGCTGTTGTTACAATCGGCGGATACGGTCTTTTTAGCGTAGGTGTGAGCAAAATCAGAGCAAGTACGGCAGCGGCATTTACTAATCTTATACCTGTTTTTACAATATTTTTCAGCTGGATATTTCTTGGTGAAAATATGAATATTATGCAGTACTGCGGCTGCGGTTTAATTTTTGCCGGAGTATATTTAAGTCAAAAGAAATAGATCATTTTAAGCCCGTAGGGGAGGCATTCTGCCTCCAATGTCTATTTAAGTCAAAAGAAATAGATCATTTTAAGCCCGTAGGGGAGGCATTCTGCCTCCAATGTCTATTTAAGTCAAAGAAATAGATCATTTTAAGCCCGTAGGCAAGTCCTTATAATCATCGGTTTTTGGCAGAGATTTTAATACCATGAGTAATTTTTCGGGAGGAACTGTAACTTTTCTTTCGCTAAGATCTAACCATGTGCAGTAACTGGTAACTCTTGCAGCAATCTTCCCGTTAAGGTTATAAAATTCGTTTCTGATAATAAAACGGCTGCCGTCGTCAGAGAGACCGCCTGATGCAATAGTGATTTTTATTTCATCTAATAGATTTATCTCTTTAAAATATTCTACTTCGTCTTTAAAGACTACAGGACCGATTTTTATGCGGGAAAACTCGCTCATTGAAAAACCGTTTTCAACAAAAAACATCAAGCGGATATCATCGGCTTTTTCCAGAAAGGCCGTATTCTTCATGTGCTGATTAAAGTCCATATCTTTCCATCCGGCGTAAAATGTTTTTTCCATAAGGCTCTCCCTGTTAAATTTCAAAATTCGACTAAAAATATTTTAATTGTTCATTTGTTCAAGCGTTTTAATCATCTTAAACAACATATTATTTACAGGGGTATTGATATTATACTTTTCCCCAAGCTCTATTACTGTCCCCGAAAACATCTCGACCTCTGTTTTGCGCCTTGCCTTAATATCCTGAAGCATTGACGTCTCGCCTGCCGGCGACAGCGTATTAATAATTTCAAAGCACTTTGAAATATCATCTCTGCTTAGATTTATCCCTGCTTTTTCGGCGATATAGACAACCTCCATTGATGCGGACTCCATCAGATCGCGGGACTCTTTAATGCTTTGAAATACTCCATAGCCTGCATTCAATATTGCCGATACCTGATTAAGTCCCACATTCATCATAAACTTCCACCATAATTCCCGGATTATATCTTGCGGTACAATATACGGAACGCCTGTCTTGTCAAAAAAATCTTTTACCGCATCAACCTTGTATTTAAGATTCTCTGCATTAGTTCCAAAGAATAACTTTCCTATGTTGCTGAAATTTATCTTTGTATCTTCACGCACAGAATCAATACCGACAACGAATGAATGAAGAACCTTGTCCTCTCCATACATTTTACCTGTTATCTCTTCACTTGTTATGCCGTTTAGCAGCGATAAAATAATGGTATCTTCTTTTACAAAATTTTTAATGTCTTTAAGCGCCTGTTCTAATTGATGATACTTTACTGCAATTAAGATTAGATCTGCCTTATGGTTCTTCTCTTCGGTAGATGAATAGTTAAACGGGTATATATTGTTATTGATAACAATCCCATTTTTCCGATAGCCGGCTATGCGGTTTTTGTCTGCAATAACAGTTATAGATTCAGGGTTGTGATTGAAGAATATACTGCCATAGGCGCCGCCGACTGCCCCAAGTCCGGATATATATACCTTGTCGATTTTTTTCATTATTTGTTCCTTTCTGAATGCAGTAGGGGCTGTCTAATAAGTAACAAGAGTAAACGGCAAGTACATTATTATGTCATTGCGAGCGCTTCAACTATGTTTGAGTATAGATTGTGTAACTTGCGCGTGGCAATCCAGAGTCTTAATTTATCCTACTGGATTGCCACGCGCAAGTTTACATTGTTCTATCGGGTGAACTTAAAATACGGCTCTGAAGTGACGTAAGAACGTAACTGATTGCCTGTTACTTATTATACAGCCCCTACATAAACATTCGTAATATTCATTAATAATAAAAATTAAATACTTTCTATTAAAACTGCTGCGCCCATGCCGCCGCCCACACAGAGTGATGCAATTCCTAACTTTTTGTTTCTATTTTTTAGCTCATACATTAAAGAGATAATTATTCTGGCGCCTGTACATCCGACAGGATGACCAAGAGCTATTCCTGCCCCATTGACATTCACAATTGTTCTGTCAAGCCCTAATTCTTTTTCACATGCAATGTATTGAGATGCAAAAGCTTCATTTATTTCAAAAAGGTCTATATCCTTAATGGTCAAGCCTGTTTTTGCTAAAAGTTTTTTTATTGCAGGGACTGGTCCAATACCCATTAGGTGAGGTTCACAGCCTGCAATTGCATTAGCTGCAATTTTTGCCAAAGGTTTTGCTCCTATCTCCTTAGCTTTCTCCATTGATGTAAGCACCATTGCAGCAGCGCCGTCGTTTATTCCTGATGATGTTCCGGCAGTTACTGTGCCGTTCTTGTCAAATGCCGGACTTAATTTCGCTAGAGATTTTAAGGTTGTATCTCTTTTGGGATGTTCATCGGTTGTAAACATTTTCGGTTCGCCTTTTCTCTGCGGTATGGGGACTTCAACAATTTCATCTTTAAACCTGCCTGAATCTATTGCAGCTATAGCCTTCATATGGCTTTCACAAGCGAGCTGATCCTGCTCTTCACGAGTTATATTATATTTTTTTGCAAGATTCTCTGCTGTTTCTCCCATAATATAACCTTTCCCAAGAAGAGGACTGCCTGAGTGCAATAACTCCCACATGCTGTCGGTCATTTCTCCATGTTGAAGTCTTTGTCCCCATCTTGCATTTTTAAGCACATAGGGGGCATTACTCATTGATTCGGTACCACCGGCTAAAACAAAATCCGAATCTCCTGCAATTATCTGCTGTGATGCAAAAATAGTCGCCTGCATACCTGACGCGCACTGTCTTTGAATTGTTGTAGCAGGAACTTCTACAGGGATACCGGCCTTAAGCATTGCCGTACGGGCTGTATTAGCCTCTTCGCTGGTTTGAATACAATCTCCGAAAATAACATCATCAAGCATTTCACCCTTGATATTGGCTCGTTTAAGGGCTTCATTCATAACTATAGCCGCAAGCTCAAAAGCCTTCATGCTTTTTAAAGATTGTCCAAAAGATCCAATAGGCGTTCTGCAACCGGAAATTATTACCACTTCTTTTTTTGACATAGCTCTTCTCCTTATTTTATTATATTAGAACATTAAAAATTTAAAAAATCGCTTAAATTTGAATTTTATAATTTTATCTGTAATAATCTCTATCTATTCTGTGTAAGATTTTATTTTGATATTAGGATACTTAAGCTCAAATCCCATCTTTATAAAATCATCATAAAATACGCCCTTTAGAGGATGAGGATCGCTTGTATATTGTCTTAAAATATTTATTATTAGATTAAGACCAAGACCGGCTCCTTCTTTATTGATGTCGTCATAAAAAAAATAATCATCATCAAAATTTTCAGGAGAAATTTTCTTCAGTATCCGAGCCTTTTCTATCAAAGTGATATGGCGTGTATTTGTAACCCAAATTTTGATTGAATCAACTGTAGATTGAAAAGTAATAGTATAATATTGATCATCTTTTTTAGCTAATTCTAAAAGATTTTTGTTCCCGTTTTTTGAAATCTCTTCCTTGAATAGTTCAAGAAATGTATTATAGTCTTCATTTGGCAAAACTCCAAGCTTCGATGCGAAATATTTTTCAAAGAGTAGTTTGTAATTTGCTTTACCCGCATTAATTGCTAATTCTTTAAGACAGAAAAATACCACTCTTTTTAATGGCTGAAGCTGTTGAGAAAGTAGAAGATCTATTATTTTCTTTACAGATTCTTCAATATGAGCGTCAAGATCGTAAAGTTTTGCAGTAATACTCCACTCTGCATCTTGAGTACTCATTTCTGTACTTGCAGTACTAATTGTATCTATTTGTTTATCTATATCAATATCATAGCGCAAATCAATTGTTTGGATATCTTTAAAAAAGTTTGTCTCACGCTCAGCGAAGGGATCGTGTAAAAAAACCTTCAGGTCTTGATCATATATCCATTTATCACGTTTAAGGAAAGATATAAAATCATCTCTGCCCCATATTGTCAGGTCATTGTTATGGAAATGTTCTCCCTCATTGCGAAGCATTATTGAAAATAAGCGTATAATATCGTCATCATCTTTAAAATGATCTAATAGAATATCCGCAGCTGTTTGTTCTTGTATTGGCGTTGTTGGAGTACAGCCGGATTTGCTGTATATATCAAATGAACTGTCAGAAAGCGTACCTAAGTAATTCATCTGCTGAGTATTTAAGGAATTAATTAGTATTTCTTTAAATGTTTTTCTCATATCGACGAACATAAATCATCTCCATCATACTCCTGAAACACTACTTTTATAATCATGCAAATATAGAATTTTTTATTAATAATCAATCAAACTCATAAAGAAGAAGTGTTATATCATCTTCATAAACGTCTTTTTGAGTATAAGCGTTCAATTTTAAAATTATATCGTCTAAAATAGAATCCGGCTTTTGAGCAATAGCTCTCTTAAAACATTTTTCAAGATATTCTTCACCAAGCATTTCAGCATCATCTTTTCTTTCTTCTATTATTCCATCAGTGTAAAAAAGTATCTTGTCCCCTTTGTCTAATGCATAAGTCTTTGTATTATATTCCGCATCTTTATTCAAACCAAGCAATTGACCTTTAATCATTATTGTTTCAAATTTTTCTTCCTTTGAGCGCCAAAATAATGGATGAGGGTGCCCCGCCTTTGAAAAACTTACCGTGTTATTTGTTATATTAATATAAGCATAATAACATGTTGCATAAAGTCTATTTAGCACATTGCATAGATGATTATTAAGTTTAGACATCAAGATGTCAGGTTGATTTCCGCAATCTTGAACGAGAAATGAAAATGCACTCTTCAGAACTCCGGTAACAAGAGAAGCGCTTATACCTTTTCCTTCGACATCAGCAATAATAGCGCATATATTCCCATAATTATCATTTTTTGTGCTTATAAAATCACCGCCTATAGCTTTTGCCGGAAGATACATAAACGAACGCCTTATTCCTTTCATGGAATTTATTTCATCGCTATCTTCGGTCATTATAAAATATTCCTGAATTTCAGCTGCAGTTTGTAAATCCTGATTTATCTCATTGATAACTTTATTTTTTGTTCTAAGGTGGTTTTGCGAAAAAGTGAAATTCTCCGAAACTTCCCTGAATCTGCTGAAAGTTTCAGAGATCGTGTTCTTGTAAATGATATTCTTGATTCTCTGATGTTTTTCAAAGATAGTCGTAAAATCTTTTCTTGTTATAGTGAAAAAAAGAGTATATTCAAGCGCTTTTACAGTTGCCGAACGCAGATAATCATCAAATAATGACAGCTCGCCAAAATAAGCTCCTTCAGTTAATATGCCAAGACTGATATTATCACTATCTCCGCTTTCTCTTAATACTTCAACAGAACCATCCATCACTATAAATAGAGAATCTCCTTTTTCTCCTTCGCTTATAACTATTTCTCCATACTCAAAAGTCATTGGTTTTATAATTTTAGTAATTACAGCTAATTCCTTATCTGTTAAACCTTGGAATATTGGTAAATTTTTTAATATGGATGTTTTTTGTAGTTTATTTTCTTTCATGAATTTTATTCTAATTGAAGTATTGAAATTCCTGTCAATAATTAATAATAAATAACTCAATTATAGAGTTAAGTGTTTCCTTCTATATAAAGGTCGTCATTCTTATATTCAATCTTAAGTTTTATATAAAAAGATTATATTTAATAAACTTCTTGATATATTTAAAGAGCTCTATCAAATTATGTCTACTAAAAAATAGAAATATAATTTATTTAATATTATGAAAATTATAGATAATTATAAACAATAATTTTGGTGTAATAAATGCTTAAAAATACTGAATTTATACAACAGCTATTTAAAGAATTAAAAGAATGGGTTGATCGTGGGATAATTACCTCATCTCAGAAGATAAAAATAGAGAATCTTTATTCTGCTCCGGCTGAAGAAGATCCGCCAAAACAACCTGCATTAAAGGATAGCGCTGCTGCAGAAAAAAAATCTGATATTAAAGATAATATAAATTTTGCCAGAGTAATAATAGGCTTGGCAGTATTATCACTCTCAGTGGGTATAATAATTTTTTATGCTTCAAATTGGAGAAAAATGCCCCCTGTTTTTAAGCTTATTCAAATATTTTTTGTGATCATAGCCCTATATGGCGGCGCATACTATTTTCTGCAAGCAAAAAGAAAATCTTCGATTACTGACAGATCTGTTATTGACAGCTCTCTCCTTATCGGCAGATCTCTCCTTCTGCTCGGTATTATCTCTTATGGTACCGGCATAATGCTTGTTGCGCAGATATATCACATAAGTTCCCATCCTGCAAACGGACTTCTTGCATGGGCAATAGGCGCTTATGCGATGGCAGTATTAATGCGTGAAAAATATAGTCTGGTTCTTTCAATGCTGCTATTTGTAATATGGGATATGTGGGAATATTTCTATTTTGCTAATGCTGCATATATTTTCGGTATTCCCGTAATACTTACCCTATGGTTTAGTTTTAAGATTAAAGAGTATAGGGGCGTAACCGCTTCCTCTATTCTGTTTAGTGTCTATTGTTTGCAGCTTTCGATTTTTTGGATAAATCATTATGCAGCTAACGGCTATGTCGGATATTTGATGATTACAGGTTTTATAATTGCCGGCTTACTTATGAATAAATTCGGAAAAGAATTAAGGAAGAACTCGGATCTCAATAATGCCGGAACTGTTTTTTTAATTACAGGATGGATATTCTATTTAATTCCGTTCTACAAATTAGTTAATTTTCAGCCGGAAAGTTCATTGAGTATTATTATATGGGGATCTGCTGTACTCATAGTGTCCCTGCTGATAAGAGATAAATATGGCTGCTATTTTTCAGCTTTTCTGTTTTTTTTGTGGAGCAGCGCAATATTAACTCCTGCTACGGCATATTGGTATGCCATCCCGCTGACTGTCCTTGCAATAATTTTTTACATTGAAAAGGATCCGTTAGGTATTATGATTTCAGCCGTTTCATTTATATATTTTTACTATTACTTTACAATAGGCATTGCTGATACAATATTAATAGGAGAAGAAGCTGATGTTCTTTGTATGATAATGATGCAATTCCCTCTTGCAGCTTTTCTTATAATATATGGAAAGATCATGACGAATCACGAACTATTGAAAAACGCAGGGAGAATCTTTAATGTATTCGGATGGTTTTCTTTATCAATACCTTTTATTTTAATTTCATGGCCAATGAACATGACCAATATGCCGTCACTCATAAACTTTGGTATTATAAAAAATTGTTCCATAGAATATATAGTTTTGTCTGTCGCTGCATTAGCCGGATTATCTTTCTTAATCTTAAAAAAGAGAAATGAGAGTATTATATTTGCAGCGCCGGTACTATTTTTAGGACTGTTGGTATTTTTTCTACCGTTTCATCATACGGCAACAAGGATGATAACTCTTCACCTTGCTGCTATAGGTTTTATTTTCTTACTTCTATTTTATTCATATCTGTTCTTTGAAGGAAAGTCGTTTGAAAATATTTTTGCCTTTATCTTTGCAATAGGTCTAATAGTTATTAAAGGCGCCGGATTTATATTTCTCTCTTATGATGATAAGCAGTTTAAGTTAGCCTATTTGATCGGTTTTATACTCCTTGTAATTATATGCTTTCTCATAAATAAACTTGCAGATAAAATGCTTTCTGATAGAGGAAGATATTTTCCTGTGAATATTCTTGACGTAATATGCGCAGCAGCGGTTTGGATTTCAGTCTATCTTGCCTCTTTCAGGGTTGAAGCGCAGAGATCTATTTTTGAGGCGCAGCCTGTTGTCATTGAGATGACATTTATATTTTTAGCTCTATCTGTTATTCTATATTCTATTTTATTAAAGATGATAAAAAAGGATAGAATAATTTTATATCTATCGCTGATTATATTTATATCTTCCGGGGTTATATTACTTACTGCTGATGCCCGTATCCCATGGGAGGTTTACTCCTTTACATTTAATCTTCTGCTTTTAATTATTTCGGCTGTATATATGTACTATAGTTCAATTATTAAATCAAAGCTATTGCTTAATTTTGCAACAGCCGCAATAGTTATCCATATCTTAACAAGATACTTTGACCTCTTTTGGGATATGTTTTCAGGATCATTACTGTTCATTATAACAGGGATCATAGGTCTTGCAGGCGGATACTTATTAGAGAAGAAAAGGGGTGATATTTCAAAGATCATTAAAACATCTGGTGAAGATAAATGGGAGAAAAAAATATGAGACCATACCAAAAAATTTTATTCCCTGTAATTGTAGCGGCGCAGCTATTTGTACTTGTCTTTATGATTGCCAAACAGGAGTTGCTGCTTGCCAATGGCGCTAAGGTGTTGCTAAAATGCGAGCCAATAGATCCGCGCTCCCTATTCAGCGGCGATTATGTTAATCTTAACTATGAAATTTCAACAATAGAACATGATATAATTTCAAAATCCAATTTAAAGGATATTGCCAATCTTGAAGGAAAGGATATTTATGTTGCGCTTAGACTAAGAGCAAATGACCGGCATTGTAATATAGCTGCCGTATCCGACAACCTTGCCGAGCTTAAACAGAAATATTCAACTGTAATCAGAGGCAGAGTTAAATGGGCTGACGTTGACGAACTGAGAGTTAAATATGGCGTGGAGAGTTATTTTGTTCCGCAGGGAGAGGGGAAGATAATTGAAAAGAGTTTAGATAATGTTTCAGTTGAAGTCTCTATTTCGGATAACGGCGACAGCGCTATTTCAAAATTGTTTCTTGATAATCAAGAGGTTAAGTTCTATTAAAATGTAACTGATTACGCTGAGCCTGACATATTATTGAGCGAAAACTAAGGTGCGAAAGCGTTAAGAAATACTAAAAATAATTATAATATTAACATTAATGTTGTTATAGTTTCAATTTCATCTCATTTTTTTTATTGAAAATAGTTTTATAAAAGAATTATTCAGCCGGAGTTATTTAACTTTCCGACATTGAATATATAAAGTCTTAAAATCATCAAAATATTTAATTAAATAAGGATATGATATGGCAAAAGAATCAATTTCTAATAAGGTTAAGCAAAATTCAGAAAAAACTACACCGGGAAAAAACCGTGTGTTATTACCGGAAAGTTATACCTTAAATTCAATGGCAGATTATCTTGCAGCTGTAAAGGAAATTTCAAAAAAAGAGGCTAAGGAGATTCTTGAAATAGTTATTAATTTAATAGAATCGGGAGTGCTTAAAGGCGAGAGAGTTCCATTAGGTAAAATAGGTAAAATCTATGCAAAGGTTAAACCTGCAACTAAGGCGAGGAAAGGGAGAAATCCTATTACCGGAGAGGAAATTACAATAGCAGCAAAGAAAGCAAGTATAGCGCCTAAGTTTACTTTCAGTAAAGGATTTAAAGACGAAGTATTGAAAGCTAAAATAAAAAGATAGTAATACATGTCAGAATTACAATACATTTATCACAAAAGAAGTAATGATTGTTTAATCTCTCTTAATCGGGAGTGTGGAAAATTCTTTGCAAAATAGACTTCCTATGAGATATTTGTAATGATATGATAATTGTTCTGTAAAGACAAAAGTTTTTTTGTCCTTACAGACTTTATTCTATAATTTCTAATCCTTCACCAACCTTAATGCCCCGTACCTTTTATAGCATTAACTATTGTCTGAATAGTCTGCTTGGCATCGCCAAAGACCATTGACGCATTTTCATAGTAGAACAGACTGTTATCAACTCCCGCATAACCTGCATTCATAGAACGCTTACAGATAAAGACCTGCATGGCTTTATGAACCTCAAGTATCGGCATTCCATAGAGCGGAGATGATTTATTTGTAAGAGCGTCGGGATTAACAATGTCATTAGCTCCGATAATGAGCGCAACATCATAAGTCGGAAATTCGCTGTTCACCTCATCCATTTCAAGTACAACATCGTAGGGTATATCGGCTTCGGCAAGGAGAACATTCATGTGACCCGGCATCCTGCCTGCGACAGGATGTATGGCAAATTTAACCTCCACGCCTTTATCCGACAGAGACTGCCAGAGGTCCTTAACCGTATGCTGCGCCTGTGAGACAGCCATTCCATATCCGGGAACTATTATTACCTTAGATGAGTTCTCCATCATATATGCAACATCTTCTGACCCGGCAGACTTGTAGTTTTTCTTTACCTGTGTATCATCGCTGCTGTCGGCGCTCTCGCCTCCAAAACCGCCAAGTATTACACTGATAAATGAACGGTTCATTGCCTTACACATAATGTATGACAAAATAGCGCCGCTTGATCCTACAAGAGCGCCTGTAAGTATAAGGAGATTGTTATTAAGAGTAAAACCTGTAGCTGATGCAGCCCACCCCGAATACGAGTTGAGCATTGATACTACAACAGGCATATCCGCTCCACCTATTGGGATTATCATTGTCACTCCAAGTATAAATGCTATAGCAGTAAGGATAAGGAATGCCTCAAGGGAATCGCTGTTTATTGAAAAATAAACGCATAGCCCGATAATGCCAAGAATCATTATCAGATTAACAAAATGCTGCCCGGGAAATTTTACCGGATTAGATGAGAATAAGGGGAATTTAAATGTTCCTTTTAATTTGCCAAATGCAATAACAGAACCTGAAAATGTCAATGCGCCGATTGCGCTCCCAAGCGACAATTCAACGGCAGTGAGAGCCTCAATGTGTCCTAAATTAATATCTTTAAAGTATGTACCTACGGCAATAAATACAGCCGCAAGACCAACAAGACTGTGGAATGCAGCCACAAGCTCAGGCATTGACGTCATGGTAATTTTTTTTGCTATTACATAACCTATTATGCCGCCTGCAGCCATAGCTATTGTCCACCAATAACTTGTTACGTCAGGGTGGATTGCTGTTGCTATTACAGCAATAGCCATACCTGTCATTGCAAGTGTATTGCCCAGTATTGCGCTTTTTGGAGATGCAAGACCTTTTAATCCGAATATAAATAGTATAGATGCAACAAGGTATATAAGAGCGTAAATATCATTACTTAAATTCATCTATGTCTCCTTACTTCTTTTTCTTAAACATGGCAAGCATTCTGTTCGTTACTGTAAATCCGCCGAATATATTGACAGATGCCATTATTACAGCAAAGAATCCTATGATCTCAATTATATTTAATTCCGTACCGCCGACTGTTTCTACGCTTGGATTAGAGAATCCGCCGATTAGTATTGCTCCGACAATTACAATAGCGCTGATGGCATTAGTAACAGCCATAAGAGGTGTATGAAGCGCAGGAGTAATACCCCATATTACATGGTAACCGACAAAACATGCAAGAACAAATACATAGAGTCCAAGCATTGGTGTAGAAATATTTGAAATTATTTCCATAAATTTTCTCCTATTTAATTCTTACACTACTTAATTCTCACAACGCCGTTATGCGTTATCATAGACGCTGCAATAATATCGTCTTCAAAATTAAAATTTATATTTACATTGCCCTCTTTATCCGACACTGCAAAAAGAGCCAAGAGATTAATAATATTATTCCCGTAAAATAGCGAGCTGTCTGCTCCGACAAGTGAAGGATAATTAGCTATTCCTGCAATTGTAACTCCATGTTTTTTTACTACTTTTCCCTCTTCGGATAATGGGCAGTTCCCGCCTTGCGCAGCAGCCATATCCACTATAACCGAACCTGTACGCATCTTTTTTACCGCATCCTCAGTAATTAGAACAGGCGCTTTTTTCCCCGGGACTAAAGCTGTTGTAATTACAATATCCGCTTTGGAGATCTTCTCCATAAGGAGTTCCTGCTGCCGCTTTTTACCGTCTTCGGACAGCTCTTTTGCATATCCTCCGTCTCCGGTACCTGATTCTCCCACGTCTATCTCTATGAATTTAGCGCCAAGTGAAAGTATCTGCTCTTTTACCTCCGGACGTATGTCAAATGCTTCAACATTTGCTCCCAGTCTGCGGGCTGTTGCTATTGCCTGTAACCCGGCAACCCCTGCTCCAAGGACAATAAGTCTGGCTGCTTTAGCCATTCCGGCTGAGGTCATCATTACCGGAAAAAATCTCGGATAGTTTGCTGCCGCCTCTAATACGGCTCTGTAACCTGCAATATTAGCCTGTGATGACAGTACATCCATAGACTGCGCCCTTGATGTGCGCGGAATAAGTTCCATAGCAAAGGCATTTATGCCTGCGCCTGCGAGTTTATCTATCAGTCCGTCGTTCAGATATGGTTCAATCATACATATTAATATTGAATCCTTCTTAAAGAGCGCTATCTCTTCCTCTGAAGGACGCGTAATCTTTATCACAATATCACAGCCGAAAGCGCTCTTTTTGTCCGCAATCTCTCCTCCTGATTCAATAAAATCGTTATCCGAAAAACCGGCATTTACTCCGGCATCGGATTCAACAATGATTTTAAATCCCTTCTTAATCATCTTTTTTACAAAATCAGGAGTTCCGGCAACACGGAGTTCTCCGGGGCGTGTCTCTTTTGGTATTCCGATTCTCATATTTGATTCCTTTTTTTAGACTTGTTATTTTGTTTAATCATTATATTAGCGTTTATTTATTGATAATGTTTATAAATGTCGATTATTAAGCACTATAATTCTTAAGTAGCAAAACAGGAATTTAACCGTCAAGTTTTTTATGTGACAACTAAACATTAATGTGAATAATCATCTAAAATATAGCCTGAAAAATCATTCGATAATATGCTTTGGATTTGGAACCACCTCCAGTATATCGCTTTCACATAAGATTATTTTTATTCCGTTATGAGTGAACTTATACTTTTTTTTGTTTTTTTCCAAAGAGATGTCGCCTGTGCGTGCCTGTTCAATCATCCATTCATAGAAGTATTTTTTACCCATGATTATATATTCAGCAGGAGTTTTTGCCTTATTTAACTCTGCAATCATTTTTTCAATGTAACTTGTAGGTTTCATAGAATATCTCCAAATAATATTATTAGTTTTATATCTTACAAAATTGCAGCATACATTATTATATTAAATATTTTTTAATATTAGAAATAATACAATAATTATTTTATTGCAGTAAAAAAAGTTTATTTATCACTTACAGTAATCAATATCAAAAACTCGGAAGTGTGTCCTGTTATGCATGAAATAAAACCCTTGACTTCAAAACACAGCGCGCCTTAGTCTCGCAAGTAAAAGAAGATTAAACTTAAAGAATAAAAGATTAAATTTAAAGGATAAAAATGAGCGTAATTTTTATATCGGTAATGAAATTGTTTTTAATGATTTTAGTCGGGTTTATCGGACGAAAGAGCAATGTTATAGATAAACAGACTACTAAGGGACTCTCTGCGCTATTAATAAAGATAACATTACCCGTACTTATATTTGCTTCAATGCAGAAAGAGTTTGCAGAAGAACTTTTAAGCCGGAGTTTCATAATCACCGGTCTTTCCTTTGGCATATATGCCGTTTATTTTATTATAGCAATTATTATTGATAAGCTTTTAAAAGGGGGTAATAAGGATACGGGAGCTTATCAGTTTGCCATACTTTTTTCAAATGTTGGTTTTATGGGATTTCCTGTTTTGAGCAGTGTTTTTGGCGATGAATCAATATTCTATGCTGCAATGTTTAACATTCCTTTTCATTTTTTTGTTTATACAATCGGAGTATATTTAATGACAAGAGGTCATTCCGACAGTACAAAGTTTAATCTTAGACTTTTTTTTAATCCCGGGGTAATAGCTACAGTACTTGGATTTATATTCTTTTATTTTAGTATAAAGCTCCCTTCAATTATCTACGACCCTTTAAAGCTCATTGGCAATATTACTATACCCATGTCTATGGTTACAGTAGGTTCTATGCTTACAGAAATTCATCACAGAGAGCTTGTTGCAGGGTGGAGGGTGTATTTCATAAGTTTTATGCGCCTTATTATTTTGCCGGCTATAGTTTTTTTCTTTGTTAGATTATTTACCGATGACCCCATGATGATATATGTGCCTGTTGTTATTGCTGCTATGCCTGTGGCGGTAAATGCGCCTTTAGTTGCTCACGAGTATAACGGCAATGCGCTCCTTGCTTCACGCCTCATGTTTATATCAACACTTTTGTCTCTTTTTACTCTGCCGATTGTGCTTTTGATTTTAAAGATGGCGATATAAATATACATATTCCCTATTTTATGACAGATTAAGTTGTTTTTTTTCATAACACTCAATTCTATCTTGACTAAAAATTATATATAAATCTACTTTTAAATAATTAAAAAATAAAAAGGTTAAATATGAAAACAAAAATTATTTATATGTTTCTATCTGTTTTGTTTGTATCCACTGTCGTTTGCGGTAAAAGCGAACAAAATAGCAGCAAGGCTGATCTTAAAAGCGATAAGGGGAGATACAGCTATGCAATCGGTTATAATGTAGGATCAGGCATGGCAAGAGACCATTTAGAGCTTGATATGGATTCTTTCATTGCAGCGATAGAGGATGCCTTAAATGGCGTTGACAGTAAACTGAGTCAGGAAGAGACCCAAACTGTCATGCAGAATCTTATGACGAGTCTGCAGAAAAAAAGAAGCGATTTAGCTGCTGAAAATGTAAAAAAGGGCAAGGAATTTCTTTCTAAAAATAAGGGAAAAGAGGGCGTGGTTACAACATCAAGCGGATTACAATATAAGATTATCAGCAAGGGAGACAGTGAAATAAAACCTAAAAGTAACGATACCGTTAAAGTTCATTATACGGGAAAATTTATAGACGGTAAGGAGTTTGACAGTTCGCATAAGAGAAAAGAACCGGCACAGTTTAGGGTTGACCAGGTCATCCCGGGGTGGACAGAAGGGCTTCAACTTATGACCGTAGGGTCAAAATATGAATTTTTTATACCTTCTGATTTAGGATACGGACCTAATGGGAATCAGGCTATTCCCGGTAATTCCGTCCTTGTTTTTGAAGTGGAGCTTCTGGAAATAGTAAAATAGAAATAATATGTAAAAAAAATTGACATAGAGCAATTATATATTAGTATGAATATCTATAGTCAAATTCCAATTAAATGTAACTATTTTAATCCGGAGAGTGTTTATGAAAAGAAGAAAGAATTTAATATTGCTTTTAGTATCTGTAACATGCGCAATATTTATATCATCATGTGAAGTTGATGTTCCTATAAAAGAGATGGCTGCTGCAAGGAATGGAATTGAAGATGCAAAGAAATATGATGCTGAAAAATATGCGCCAAATGAAATTAAAAATGCAGAAGAGCTTCTGATTCAAAGTCATAAAAAACTTGTTGACGGCAATACAGATGATGCCAGAAAGTCGGCAAATGATGCAATCTTAGCTGCAAATAATGCTAAGAATAAATCGCTTCAACCATATGCCGACAGTAAAATCAAACAGTCCGGCGAAATGTATGACTTGGCAGAAAAGGCTTATGCAGAAAAATTTTCTCCTGATAATTTCGAGCAAGGTAAGAATTTTAACAGTGAAGCAAAATCACAATATGAACAGGGGGATTATATAAAATCTGTCGAATTGGCAGAAAAATCATCAGCCCTTTTTACAACCGCTCTTAATGATTCATTACAGAATTCCTCTTCAATTAGTAACGAAATTTCTTCAACAGAAAAAAAATTGGCTGAGATTAAGAGAGATAAAAACAGCAATGCTGCAGCGAGTAATCTGACAAAGGCTGAAAATTCTATCAAAAATGCAAGAAAGGCGTTTGACGGTAAAGATTTTAAAACCTCATGGCGTGAGATTGATTCTGCAAAAAAAGAACTTGATGCTGCCTCAATAGCCATTAATAAACAGAGAATATCCGCTTCAATTGCCGAAATGAGAACTGATATAAAAGGTATGCAGGCTGGCGGTTTGGCGCAGGATATAACGAGCGATCTTGACAGCGCGACATCTGAGTTAAATGGCGCAGAACTTTCTCTTGGACAGAATAATATTAAAGATGCAGATGCAAGAGTTATTCGAGCTGCCGATATTGTAAACAATGCAAAGTTTAAGATTAAAAAGAATGAAGCCGTAGCTGCGCTTAATAAAGCTGAAAATCAATTAGCTCAGGCTCGCAATAAAGATCGTGATAAAAAATATTATGATAATCTTAACAAAGCGGAGAATTTAATTAAGAGCGGTAAATCATTAGTTACCTCCGGAAAATTTAATGATGCGATAAATAATGCAGATGAGGCTGAGAGTATAATCAATGCTGCACTTAATTCTATGGAGAATGACGCGCAGAACATGGCAGTCAGCTCCGGAGATGATAATCAGTCTAAAGATGGCAGTATAGCTGCTAATGAAGCTGAAGATACCAAAGCAGATGATGAGGATGGAGTTTTAAATGATCCTAATTATAAACCTGCGCAGGGAAAAACATATATAGTTCAATGGAGAAAGAAAGATACTGATTGTCTTTGGAAAATTTCACTGAAGGTTTACAAGGATGCGTCATTTTGGCCTGCAATATTTATTGCAAATAAGGATCAGATAAAGAATCCTGATCTTATTTTCCCGGGACAGAGGTTAATCATTCCGCCAAAACCTGCGAAAAAACCTTTATATAAAAAAAATTAATGAAGAGATGAAAGACAAGTCTAAATGATAAAAAAGTTTCATTTAATATTGCTCCTTTTGCTTATCAATGTCCCTCTTCTTTCGAGGGACATTGATTTAGATGCGGTTTATATTGAGAAGAGTTCCGGGCTTTACAGGGAGATTATTGCAGTAAAGGAGAAACTCTATACGCGTATATCATCTCTATACATTGACAGCAATGTTATATTTGCACAATGGTGCAATGGTGATGAGATAGTTTATATTAAGGAATTCTCTCAGCTAAATATAGTGTATAAATACAAGAGGAACAGCAGAGAAAAGGTTGAGATAGTAAGATTTTACGGTAATGTGACTTATGCCGATTTAAACAGGACAGGAAATATTGTCTATGCCAAGGTATTGTCTCTTGACGACAACGGCGCGGCAAAATCCGAATCCGTTGTAATAAATATAAATACAAAGGAGATAACAAAGAAGAGCTCAAAATATCTCTTCATTGATTATACTATGCATCCGTCGGAAGATTCGGTTTTAAACGAATCAAAGAATGGTATTACCAAAACGAGCTTAATTAGCTTTGAGAGTAAACTTATAATTCCAAGTAATAAATATAACGATATTGCTTCGGGTAATGACCCTGTTCTTGCATATATATCGCCTGATGAAAAGAAGACTGTTATTGTCACAGGAAACGGCGGCGTTTATAAAACAAAAATTTTAACAGATCAGGGCAATCAGACATTAAACGGAGTAACTTCATGTTCGGATTTAAGGTGGATAGATAATAATAGATTTGTATATATGTCCGGAGGGGCTGGGGATTATTCCGCCAAAGTTTATGATGTTGCTGCAAAAAAATCGAAAGAGTTAATTTCAGGTACTTTAAATCCCGACATAAATTATTCGGATAAGCCCGGTATTATTACCGCATTAGAAAATCAAATCATAATAGTAATTCCCCGTGATTTAAACACCAGAGTAGAGACCGGAATTGAAGGCGAAGAGTCGTATTTTTCTCCTGACGGGAGAAAATTTACATCAATATACCTTGGGAAACTCTATGTGAGCAGTTTAAATATGATTGAAAAATACAGATTAGATATAAGAAGAAGCGCCGGCGAGCTTATTAAGTTATACGGGAAGGCTGCCAACATGAAATCTATTTGGATCAGCGACTACAGCAGAGAGTATATAAATAAAAAGATTAAGCAGTATGATAAGTTTTTAAAGATGAACCCGTAGGGGACTGCAAATTTTGCAGCCTGTGAACCCCTACGAGTTCACCTCCAAATACCTTTTGTAATTCCCTATTATTTTAACAATGACTAAAATATCTGCGCAAAACCATATCCCGCATACATGCATAAAATATTTCATGTTCAATTCGGTTTTTACAATTACAATAATATCGCTCTCACTAAAAAAATGCAGCCCATAGAAAAGAAATGCAAATGTCATACCTAATACTATTACAATCATAGACAGTGTCTTAAACAGGCTGCCGTATTTTGAAAGTGTTGCATAAAGTAAAAAAATGATTAATCCGAGAATTACAAAACTCATATTAGTCCCCAAATAATATTAATTCTTTATAAGGAATTGAAATCTGTTAATACATTATTTAGTCAAATTATAATGGAGTGTTTTTGTCAATAACAATAGACGCAGGAGCAATCCAGAGTCTTACGGTACGAAATGATAACCCTTCTTGGGGAGGCAGGATGATACATGATTATCCTGTTAATCAAGGAAAAGATAACTTGCCGTCTTCAAGAACATGCTGTAATATTTTAAGCCGTAATGGTTGTATTTTACAAGAAGAATCTTTAAAGCATCAAGCATTTAAGCGATTTTCACGCAAACATTGTAATGATTTATGGCAAACTGATTTTAAGGGTGCCACTTATCAGACAGCCTCGTGGTAGTCTCTACTTCATTTCCCAATACAAAACCTGCTGAATATAGAACCAAGAACATCCTCAGTAGTAATCTCGCCTGTAATATCCGATAATCTTGAAATAAGCTCGTCAAGCTCAAATGTAATAATCTCACATGGTTCTTTAAGCTTTAACAACTCCACTACTCTTTGCGCTATTTCAATTGAACCGTCAATTATAGATATTATCCTTTCATCAACCAAAAAAGAACCGTTTATATCTACAAACTCTCCGGCAATGACAGATGCGATTTTGTTCTCTAACTCTTTAAAACCTGTCCCAAATTTTGCAGAGATCGGAACCAAGGATAGCTCTTCAGACTTAATAATATCCTTCCATTTATCACCGGTTAAATCGATTTTATTAAGCGCATATATAACATTTTTCTCTCTCAGCATAGAGATTATATCTCTGTCTTCATCGGTAATTCCGCAAGATGCGTCAACTACCATGAGCACAAGCGATGCCTTATCAATATTTTTGCGTGAAAGTTCAACTCCTATTTTTTCAATATCATCACCCGGAATACACAGACCGGCAGTATCGGTTAAATTAACTCTGACGCCGCCTATCTGAATACTCTCTCTGATAAGGTCTCTTGTTGTTCCCGGGATATGAGATACAATGGCGCGCTCCTCATTGAGAATAAGATTTAAAAGACTCGACTTCCCGACATTAGGTCTTCCTGCAAGAACAACATCTATGCCCCTTGCCGTTCTGTTCCCAATATTGCATCTTCTCTGCAGCTCAATTAACGAATCCAATATATCACTTACTATATTTAAACTCTCTGTATTTGAAACAAATTCAATATCCTGATCTGAAAAATCTATCCCTGCTTCAATATCCCCCTTAAGCATAATTACATCGTTTCGCAATTTATCTATAATCGCTCTAAGCGAACCATGCATCTGATTAATGGAAGCCTTAATCTCCCAATCACTCCGCGCATTGATTAAGGCATTAATAGCCTCTGCCTCGGTCAGGTCCATTTTTCCGTTAAGAAATGCCCTTTTAGAAAACTCACCCGGTTCTGCAATCCTGATCTCATGCTTATAAAGCAAGCGCAGTATTCTCCCTGCAATAAGATGATTCCCATGACAAAATATCTCAACCATATCCTCTCCTGTAAAACTTGAAGGGGATTTATAATATATTAATATAACATCATCAATAATCTCATCGCCGTCCCTTATTGAACCGTATGCTGCAAATCTGTGTTTTATTTTTTCTTTAGGTGAAAAGAAAGAATAAGCGGTTCCGTATGACTTTGAACCGCTTATTCTGATTATTGCAAGAGATGAATTTACCGGCGCGCTCGCAGGCGCACAGATTGTATCATTAAACATTTTGTTTTTTATTGTTAGCAGGTGAAATTTTTATTTTTCTATATATACCCTGACCCTCGCTCTTTGTCATTACCCTTTTATCGTTTTGAAGGGTTAAGTGTATTAAACGTCTTTCAAAAGGATTCATGGGCTCTAAAATCATAGGTCTCCCTGATCTAATAACCTTTTGCGCAATCTCTTTAGACATCTTTTTAAGGGCTATTTCTCTTTTATCTCTGTATGATTCAATATCTAAAATAATCTTCTTCTCACTGCCTGTACTATTATTAATCATCAGGTTTACCATAAATTGAAGCGCCTCTAAAGTTTTACCCTTTTTCCCAATGAGCAATCCCGAGCTTAGCTTGCTTTCAAGTTCAACATAAACCTTGGAATCACTCTCTTTAATATCTTTAACTCCGCCGTCAATTCCCATTCTTAAAAAAATTTCTTCCAAGTAAACTTTAACTTTATCCCCGACATTCTCCTTGCTTTCATTAAAAAGAATTCTTACCTTTGCCGGCCTTGAGACGCCAAATCCAAAAATCCCGCTTTTACCGGGATCTATAACCTCTACTTTTATTTTAGAAATATCTCTAATACCAAGTTCAGCCATTGCTTTCTTTGTTGCATCATCCGGAGTTCTTCCTTCGTATTCCGTCACTTTCATTTAGTCACTCTCCTGATCTATGATTTTTTATTACTAACATTATCTATAGCTTTCCTGCTCATCCCGATCTTATTTACTATAAATTGATGCATAATCTGATATAGATTTTGCAAGAACCAGTAAAGGACAAGCCCTGAAGGCATTTTCCAAAAAACAAACAGAAGAATAACCGGCATCATATACATCATTATCTTCTGCTGTTGATTCCCCGTATCAACCATTGTCTGCTTTTGTTGAATTATTGTTGTAACAATCATAAGAACAGGGAGTATATTTATATCAAAACCCGATATTGTATATATTGTATCAGGCATAGAAAGATCTTTAATCCATAACATGAACTCAGCATTCCAAAGATCTATTGAATTGATTAAACCGCTGTAAAGTCCGAAGAAAAAAGGCATCTGCAAAAGTAATGGGAGGCATCCGCCAAGCGGATTGACCTTATACTCTTTATAAAGCTTAACAGTCTCTTGCTGCAGAACTTCAGGTTTATCTTTATACTTTGCTTGAAGTTTTTTAAGCTGAGGAGCTATTTCCTGCATCTTTTTCATTGAGTCTGTAGATTTTTTTGTAAGAGGCATGAACACAATTTTTGTCAGTATAGAAAATATTATTAAAGACCAGCCAAGATTACCTATAATACTGTTTATTGACAGTAAACACCATATAACAAAATATCTTATCGGTTCGATAATCATGCTGACATCAGATGCTTTTACAATCTTCGGATCTACCGCCTTTAATGTCTTTTTATCTTTTTCGCCAAGATATATCTTAAATGACTTAGTCTGTTCCATGTCCGGAAGAAGTTCATCCATAGTAACATACATGCCTGTTCTGAAACCGCCCTGTTCCCTGTTGTCAAATATCGTCTCTGTTCCGATAAAATTCTGCGGTATCATTATGAGGAGAAAGTACCTGCTCATTATCCCGACATAGTCAACTCTGCCTTTCTCTTTTTTTAAATCTCCGGCTTTAGAGAAAAACCCGCTCCCTTTAGTATTCTGGGAATAGCTGTCATCAATAGAGTAAAAACCTGTCATTAGATTATAGTATTTGGAATAATCAAGGTTAGGACCTAAAGTATCGGATGGAGAGAATATTATCCTGCTATCCTTAAATTTTACAGGATTTTTACCTGTGTTGGTGAATCTGTAATCAACAGTAAACTCATAACCATTGTCGGTAAATCTATAGATCTTTTCTATTCTAATGGGATTTCCATCGACAATCATACTAATAGCAAATTGAACAACCTTATCATCCGCTTTTTCAATTTTCCAATTGTCCGAATTTAGATTATTACCCTGAAAAAATTCATCATCCGAAAGGTGAATTGAAAAATCAAAATATCCGTTTGAGTTAAACTGATTTTCATTAGATGTGAGTTCGATATTTCTCTCAATGTAATTTGCTTTAGATATTAAAGCGCCTTTGTTTGAAAGCGTAAAGGCAAACTTTTCTGTCTGTAGATTTACAGTCTCTTCTTTAATATTCTTACTTATGCTTACCCAATTTTTTTTAGGCTCTGCGCTTTTATCATTCTTATTCTCATTCTTATTATCATTCGATTTATCATCTTGTACGGTATCAGTCTGAACCGTTGAATCCTGGTCATCCTGTACTCCCTGCTTTGGTCCCATAAGCCAAAATAAAGAAGCCCATACAATCGCAGTAAGCAAAATTGCCAGTAGTGTTCTTTTTTCCATTTACTTATCCTTATTCTATTATTATTTCCATAACCAATAAATATAGTTACTTTAAGATGTGAAAAGAGAGATTATAATGCAGGGTAGATATAATTTGTTCAAAGACTATTTTCTAATACTAAAAACTTCGGGAACCGGATCAAATCCTCCGTTTGAAAAAGGATTGCAAGATATAATCCTCTTCAATGAAAGATATCCTCCTTTTATTAAACCGAATCGTTTAATAGCCTGAATTGAATAAACAGAACATGTAGGGTAATATTTACACGATGGAGGCAGAACGGGAGAAATAAAAAATTTATAGAATTTAATTATATATACAATAAAGCCTATTAATGCTTTATTAACAAAATTCATCATAAATCTAATTGCTTCCATTAAGCGCTCCAGCTTTTTTGAAAAGCATAACAAGTTCGCTCTTCAAGTCTTCAAAATTCATCATTACATTTTCCGGCACAGGTTTAATTATTATTAAAAATCCGCGATTCATTTGAATAATTAAGTCTGTACATACAGCTCTTATACGTCTTTTAATCCAATTCCTTTTAACGGCATTTCCTAATTTTTTATCTATTGCAATTCCTATTTTAATGTCATTTAAAGAGCTGTTTTTTATAAAAAAAATAATATTACCCTTACCTCTGATTTTCTTCCCATTCAAAAAAATAAACTTATAAGATTCCCTGCTTTTTAACGAATATATCCTTTTCACATCATAATTTATTAAATGTATAATTCCTTATTTAGGCATCCTTTTTTCATCTGATACCGTCAACTTTCTTCTTCCCTTTCTTCTTCTTCTCATAAGCACTTTTTTCCCCTCTGTCGATTCCATTCGTGCCATAAAACCATGCGTTCTAACCCTTTTTAGCTTGCTTGGCTGGAATGTCCTTTTCATCTAAAATACCTCTCTTTCAATTAATTTGATGTATATTTATGTACTTTATTACAAATTTTCCTGATAAAATAATAAATGTTTTGTGGTCACCCTAAAATCAGCCAAAGTTTTGTCAATATTAATTTATAAAACTTGACGTTTTACAATATTCAACGCTCCATGTAAAAAAACAATAAATGCAAGAAAACAATAATTGAACATTAAATAAAAATTTAATATCAATTTCAAAAAATACAATAAAGGAGCAACGCTCATTGTACGTTGAGCGTTGATTATAACAATGTCAAGAGTTTACAATTTTTCATCAGGTCCTGCCGTTCTTCCTGAAACCGTACTTAAAAAAGCTGCAAGTGAAATGTTAGAATACGGCGAATACGGCATGTCTGTTATGGAGATGAGCCACAGATCAAGCGCTTTTACGGATATAATTGATGAGGCGGAAGAACTTTTAACTGGCCTTATGAATATTCCGTCGGATTATCAGGTTCTTTTTCTCCAAGGCGGCGCATCAACTCAATTTACAATGATACCTATGAATTTAATGACGGATAATAAGACAATTGACATTATCCACACAGGCGTATGGACGGAAAAAGCTATAAAAGAAGGAAAAAAATTAGGGAAAGTAAACATTATTGCATCATCGGAAGACAGAATGTTTACATATATACCGTCTGTTGAAAAATTACACTATAATAAAGATGCGGACTATATACATATATGCTATAATAATACTATTTGCGGCACAAAGTATAATACCCTGCCGGAAGCGGATATACCTGTAGTTGCAGATATGTCGTCATGTATTTTGTCGGAAGAGTATGATGTCAGTAAGTACGGCGTCATCTTTGCCGGAGCTCAAAAAAATATCGGTCCTGCTGGTGTTACGGTTGTAATTATAAAAAAAGATTTAATGAAAAGAGCTGATGCAAATCTGCCCTCAATGCTTAACTTTAACGTTTACGCGGAAAACAAATCAATGTTTAATACTCCCCCTACATACGCAATCTATATATCAAAGCTGGTATTTCAATGGATTAAAGACCTTGGAGGAGTTAAAGAGATAGAGAAGATTAACAGGCATAAGGCTGCGCTCCTTTATGACTTTATTGATAATTCAAAGTTATTTAAAAGCAATGTTGATAAAAATTTCAGGTCTCTAATGAACATTCCCTTTACAACAGGTTCAAAGGAGTTAGACAGTCTCTTTGTAAAAGAGTCCGAAAAAAATTCTTTTGCCAATCTGCAAGGACATAAATCAGCCGGCGGCATGAGAGCGAGTATTTATAATGCAATGCCTGTTGAGGGTGTGGAGAGTTTAATAAAGTTTATGGAGAAGTTTGAGCTGGAGAGGTGAGGCAGATTACAGATTACAGATTACAATGTACAAATGGAGAAAGGAAAGAATCAGTTTTAAGCAAACTGTAATTTGTAACAACCCACATTTGTAATTTGTACATTGTAATTTGAAAAGGAGTTTTCTATGATTTCTAAAATTTTGCATAAACTGTTTCATACAATAAACAAGCGTTTTACCGGACTGCATATAATCTTATTTATTTTTATTTTGATTACGACAATAACTCTTTCGGCTTACGATGACGATGACTCGGATAAAACTACAGAAGACGAAAAGGTTAGTATCTCTGAGGCTCCTTGGGGTTCTTACAGTACGGTAGTCGTTGGGAATAAAGTCGTTATGGGGCGCGGCTATGGTGATGCCGGCAATTCGATCCTTATCATTGACGCCATTACCGGAAAAGTTACTGAAAAAGACGGGCTATCAAAAGCTGGCTTGGGCTTAGGAAGTACAGCAGTCGCAGGAAATAAAGTTGTTATGGGTGGTGGAGGTGGTTCAATCCTTATCATTGACTCAATTACAGAAACAGTTACAGAAATCTCCGAATTCACTGCTGATTGAAAACCTGCGGAAACTAAGCAATGAAGGTTTATTTGAAACCGTAAATACAATGTGCATTGGGAATAGGCGTCTTTTTTCTTGACATGATTATACTATCAATATATAATAAAAAATGTAACAAATAAATATGTTATTTATTGAAAGGATATGCAGGTATGGATAGACAGAATATCACTACCGAAATTATGGAGTATATGGTTTGGGTAGTTGAGATTGTATCAGTTGAATTTTTTAGTGGCGATAAGACGCTTGCGTATCAGACACTAAAAAAATTTGGAATTTGGGATTTATATATAGAGCATTATGATGTAACACACACTTTAGGTAAAAGCTATATTCTGGAAGAAATCAGAGAAATACTTGCCGCTAAAGAGGCTGTGTAATATGCTGCTATACCACGGCTCATATAGCGAGATTAAAACGCCGGACTTGAATTATGGAAGATATAATCTCGATTTTGGTAAAGGTTTTTATGTTACAGGGCATAAGGAACAAGCTGAAAAATGGGCGCTCAGACGCGCTATGGCTGCAAGACATATAAGAGGATTTGCACAAGCCGGATTTGTAACTGTTTACGAAAGTGATTTGGATAGTGCAGGTTTAAATATATTGTCTTTTGACGGCTATAGCGAAAGTTGGCTTGATTTTGTTGTGGCAAACAGAGGAAATTTAGAAGCCGTTTATAACAGCAAGTATGATGTTATTTATGGCAATGTGGCAGACGACGATGTGGCTCAGGCAGTTGACGCGTATATGGAACTGCTGAGGAAAAACAGAGTAAATAAAACAGTAAAAGACGCTCTTCTCTATCAACTTACATTTTCACATCCAAACGACCAGTACTGTTTTGTTACGAACAAAAGCCTTGCTTTGTTGAAATTTTTACATAGCTATGAAGTGGAGGACGCAAACAAATGAAAGGGTATGACACTGCGCTGATTCGTATGGTAATAACCGATTTGTCACAAAAACACAATTGGAATTACGAATATACTCTGGATAAATTTTATAATTCTAATGTATGCAAAGGCTTATCTGACGAAAAAACAGGAATATTTACATTTCCACCGAGAGAAATTGTTGAACTGTTTGAACAAGAGACAGGAAGTATAAAATAAATAACATTAAAGATATTTTGTGAAACCTGCTTTGACCCTCTCAATAAAAAAAACTAAGAAATTTAATTGTCAAGATTTTTTTATTTGCTGAAATCTTCAAATATATATTCAATCCATAAATAATTATCTTGTAATTAATTTTAAGAATAATTCATTGAAAAATAATACATTGACATAAATTATTCGATTAAAACTAAATAAATAAAAATAAAAGTCTCTGAGAATAATTATGAGCAAAAAAATAAGGATAGGAACAAGAGGGAGCGAGCTGGCTCTCTGGCAGGCTAAATATGCGGCAAAATTATTAGGCGAGGACAATACAGAACTTGTTATAATAAAAACCGAAGGCGATAAGATACAAAATGTATCATTCAACAAGATGGAGGGAAAAGGTTTCTTTACAAAGGAATTGGAAGAGGCTCTTCTTAATAAAAAGATTGATGCAGCCGTTCACTCACTTAAAGACCTTCCGACCGATGAAGTGAGCGGATTAAGGCTTGCGGCGATTCCCGAAAGAGGCGACCATCATGATGTTATAATAATGCGCAAAAATCTCTTCATAGAGAGAAACGGTATCAATATAAAAAAAGGATCAATAATCGGAACAAGTTCTGCAAGGAGAATGGCGCAGCTAAAATCTTTTGATAGTACATTCATAATCGAAGCGATTAGAGGAAATGTAAATACAAGACTAAGAAAACTTAAAGAAAACACATTCGATGCAATCATAATGGCAAAGGCTGCCATAGATAGAATAAATCTTAATACGGAAGGTTTTATTACACAAATACTTAATGAGGATATATTCCTTCCTGCTCCGGCTCAGGGAGCTCTCGGAATTCAGGTAAGGTCGGATGATGAACATATATATAATATTATCAGAAAACTCAACCATACAAAAACCGAAACTTTAGTAACAGCAGAGAGATCATTCCTTAAACATTTCGGGGGAGGATGCCACGTCCCTTTAGGCGCTTATGCGAACTACGATGAAAAGGATGAAAAAAATGTAGAGAATATTATACTAAAAGGGGTCATAGCCTCACCCGACGGGTCTGCTGTTATAAAAGAATCGGCAACCGGTAAAGACCCTGAAAGCGTGGGGGCAGAGCTTTCAATAAAAATTAAATCACAAGGAGCTGAAAAATATTTATGAAAAAGGGAGTTGTCTATCTTGTCGGAGCCGGTCCCGGCGATCCTGACCTGATATCCGTAAAAGGCAAAGAGATATTAAAATATGCAGATTGTATAATATATGATCATCTGGCTGAAAAAAGCCTCCTTGAAGGACTTAATTGTGAAATGATTTATGTTGGGAAAGAGGGAAGCAATCATACGCTTAAACAAGATGAAATCAATGAACTTATTGAGAGCAAGGCTCTTGAAGGCAAAACCGTTGTAAGACTCAAAGGCGGCGACCCCTTTATTTTTGGGCGCGGAGGTGAAGAGGCTGAAATTTTGTCCGATAAAGAAATCCCGTTTATTATTATACCGGGGGTTTCGTCATTCTACTCTGCACCTGCGTATGCCGGGATTCCCCTTACACACAGAGATTTTTCAAACGCTTTCGAGGTAATAAGCGGTCATAGAAGATCCGATTCCGATGACGGTGAAGATGTAAATTTTCCGGACTATAATCCTGAAAAGACCTTTGTCTTTTTAATGGGGATGATGAACCTGCACCATATATGCAGAACGTTGATTGAAGAGAAAAACTTCCCGCCTGATACGCCTGTAGGAATTATATCATGGGGTACCAGAGCCGAACAGAGAGTAGTAACATCAACTCTTTCAAAAATTCACGAAGCCGTTAATAAAGAAAAACTAACTCCTCCTGCAATAATTATTATAGGCGGAGTAGTAAGTTTAAGAGAAAAGTTAAGATGGTTTGATTCGCAGCCGCTTTTTGGAAAAAAGATAGTTGTAACCCGCACAAGAAATCAGTCATCAAAGCTGTTAAAAGCACTATCGTCACTTGGGGCTAAAGCTATAGAATTTCCAACCATTGAGATTAAGAAGACGGAAGATATGTCCCTCCTGCGCAGCTCTCTCTCCAATATTGAAAAATATAACTGGGTAATATTCACATCCCAAAATGCAATTAACATTTTCTTTGAAGAACTATTTGTATTTGGAAAAGATTCAAGAGCGCTAAAGGATACAAAAATTGCAGTTATCGGAAGAGCCTCAGGAGACGAGTTAAAAAAATACGGACTTATTCCCGATATAATACCTGAAAAATTTGTAGCCGAATCTCTTCTCGAAGAATTTGAAGGGCGTAATATTTCAAACCAAAATATACTCATACCTTGTTCTGCAGACGCAAGAATGACTCTTAAAGAGGGCTTAATTAGAATGGGAGCAGAGGTTGACAGGATACATATTTATAACTCTGCAAAACCATCCTATGATAATGATACTCTGAAAAAGATTAAAGATGCGGATATGATTACATTTACCAGTTCATCAACTGTGAGTAATTTTTTCTCCATCTGCCCTGAGACTAATGCTGCCATAGCAAGCATAGGACCTGTTACAACAGATACAATTATCAGTCATGGATTTAAGCCGGGTATAACAGCCGAAGAATATACTATAGAAGGACTTGTTGAAGCGATAGTCAGGTTTTATTCGTGACGTATAATATCTTTGGGAATATGAAATTGTAATTTGGAGAAATAGGAGATGAAAAAAGAAATGAACCAGCCAACCACCAACTCTTCCAGTTTCAATTCCATCCTCACTCTGATAAAAACTGCCAAAGACCGTATACTCAAAACTGTGAATACTGAAATCATAGACCTGTACTGGCAAATCGGCAAGGAAGTGAGCGAAAAAGCAAATAACGGAGGCTGGGGAAAGTCCGTTGTCGAGGAACTCTCTAATAACATAGCCGCTAATTTCGGGAATATACGCGGCTTTTCCCCTCAAAATATCTGGCGGATGAAGCAATTTTATGAAACTTACAAGGACAACCAAATTCTCTCATCACTGCTGAGAGAACTATCATGGACAAACAACCTTCTGGTAATGAGTCGCGCCAAAACAGATGAAGAACGTCTTTTTTATATAAGGCTCGCCATTGATGAACAATATTCATCACGGGAACTGGAACGGCAGTTTGACGCTATGCGCTTTGAACGTGCCGCCATAAGTGAGAAAAAATCTGAAAATCTGCCGGTAACGCGGGAAATAAAAGAGCGGTTCCTTGACAGCTATGTCCTTGACTTCCTGAATTTACCTGAAAACCACTATGAATCGGCTTTGCAAAAGGCTATAATCTCAAACATGAAAAAATTCCTGCTTGAAATCGGAAAGGATTTTACATTCATCGGAGAAGAGTTCCGTGTTCAAGTTGGGAATTCTGATTTTTTTATAGACCTTCTGTTTTATCATCGCGGGTTATCCTGTCTTGTCGCATTTGAACTGAAAACAACCTCTTTCAAACCGGAATACATCGGAAAAATGAATTTCTATCTTGAAGCACTTGACAGAGACCACAAAAAACCCAATGAAAACCCCAGTGTCGGGATTATTCTATGCGCTGACAAAGATGATCAGGTGGTTGAATATGCGTTACAGCGGAATCTTTCACCCGTTCTTGTCGCCGAATATACCGCTAAACTGCCAGACAAAAAACTTCTGCAACAAAAGCTTCGTGAGCTTAACGCTTTAGCTGATAGTACAGAATAAGCTTTTTTCTATAAAGCAGAGAATGAAATTAAGGTTGTGGAGGAAAATGAGTGAAAGATAATATACAGGAAGAATTAACCACCCTTGAAAGTATTATTGCAAAACAAGGAGTGCGTATTTATGGAAATTGAAATTACAGGCATAAACATTGTAAAGTCTTTGGAGATTGCCCAGAAAATTAAAGATTTCACGCCAATAGCCGAATTAAAAGCAAAACTAATTAATAAAAAAGAAGACAATAATGTATGCTAAGGGTAATTATTACGATATAATCCGTCCAAAAAATATATGGAACAATAAAAAATTTTTCATTATAAATTCCAAAAAAAGAACCCATTCCAGCATTAAAATTTCTTGACTTGCTACAATAAAAAAATATTATAGCAACATATAATAAATATGTTCTAAAACTTAGAATAAATAAAAATTTTCATTGGAGGATTAAAATGAAAAACATAATACTAATAATGGCTATAGTTTTAAGCGTTGCTTTTATAGGGTGTGGAGATGATGCAACTACTTTAAAGTGGGATAACAAATCTGGTGTAGCGGTGAAAGATATTAATTGGTATGAGGTAGGTGGAGGTTCTTTAGATACAACATGGAAAGGGATTTGTAATAATAATACTCAAAGCGATTCTAAAGAAATAGAAGTTCTTAGAGGTGAAGGGACGGCTCTTGCGGAAACTAGTGCAGGTACCGGTACCTTTTCACCAACAGAAACTGACATAATACTGGAAGGTGGAGCTACTTGTGCAGAAATAGAAAAAAATACAGATGCAACATTAGTGATTCAATCAATCGAATAAATAGACTATAAATTATTATTCATCATAAAGAAAAAATAAAGGATAAAATTGAAAAAAAAATATTTAGTTTTTTCTATAATATTCCTTGTAGCTGTACCTCTCTTTTCTCAGGAGAAATATCATAAATGGATGAGAGTGGCAGGGAAATGGGAAATAAAAGACTCTAAGGCTTTTGAAACACGAGGTAGAGGCTTAGACTGGAATTACTATGAATTATTGAATTTTAATACTATCCTGACTTTAAAGGGCTTTAATAATTTCACGTCCATAGATTATACTGTTAATCTTGTTAAAAGGGTTCAATCTCCCACTGAAATAATGTTCCCGTTTGCAGTATCAGAAATAGACTTTTATCACATATACGCATTTAAGATTACAGGAGATTTCTGGAATATGGACAGAGTCTCCTTTATCTTTTCAGACCGCCTTGATAAAACAAAACCCTTTGAAACAAAGAACAACATATTTGTAAATGAGTTGGCATCTGCAAAATGTAAAGTCAAATACGATAAGGTATATAATTACAGAATAGCCTTTGAAGAAAAAAATGCAGTTCTATACATAAACGGGGATAAGATTTTATCAGCGCCATTCCCTGAAAATAGTTATAACGGACGAATAGGCATAAGTTCAAGAAATGTAAAAATTGCAGTTGATAAGATAGAGATTAAAAACGGCGATAAAACGGTTTTTGAAGACGACTTTAATGAAGATTCAATATATGTAAAAGTATTAAAGGCTACCGTAGTTCCTAATGCAAAAGAGCCGTGAAAATTTGCAAATGTTATTTAATCGTAGTTTTTTACTTATAATTCTTTTCCCTGAATACTAAAAAACTATTCTTTTCATCTCCTTGTGCTTTATTTTTTACTTATAATTTTATTCTATTTCTTTTCCGCAATGCGGGCAAATATTTTTTTCTTTATGCTGTCTTCTTTTCTGAAATTCGTCTGAAAATCCCGAAGCCAAAATACCCGCAGGCAGCGCAAACATTCCAAGTCCCAAAATGGCAATTACCGCAGTTAAAATTTTCCCAATGGGTGTTATAGGAAAAATATCGCCATAGCCTACGGTTGTGAGTGTTGTTACGCACCACCACATAGTTGCCGGAATACTCGAATATTTATCCGGCTGCGCCTGATTCTCGGCAAAATAAACAAAACTCGAAGCTACAATTATTAGCGATATAGTAATTAACAAAAACAAAATCAATTCTTCTTTCTTAGATTTAAAAACGCTTGCAATCAATTTAGTAGCGTTCAAATACCTGCCCAATTTGAATATCCGCAAAAATCTAAACAGCCGCAAAATACGCACAATGCGCAAATCAATATTTGTGAATGGCAGATAAAAAGGCATAATGGCAAGCAAATCTACCAATGCGCTTAACGAAAAAATATATTTTATTCTCCCCAAAACCGGGGCGCTATATTTTACTTCGTTTGTACAAACCCACAATCGCAGAAGATATTCAAGTGTAAAAATATATACTGATATTTTCTCAAATACATTAAAATACAACTTATATGAATTATAAATAGCATCAACCGTTTCTATTATTACAGCAATGATGTTTAGAAAGATTAATGTTTCAAGCAAATAATCAATTATCTTTTCCCATCTTCTATCTTCTTGGGCGGGATCAAGTAATAAATAAATTTGATATTTTAACTTTTTGTACATGTTTGTAAGATTTTTAGTTTTATGAAAAGACCGTCTAAACTCTCTGTCGTCCTCTAACCCGCATATAGCTTATTTGTCAAATATTATATCTAAGATATAAACGATACATACATCCACATAATTCACTTCCCGCAATAATCAAAATGTAAAAAAATGTTTGACATTTTCAAAAGAACGATACTCAATATTTCTTGTGTAAAAAAGTCTTTTTAAAAAACTCCTCAAAAAGGTCTTTATCAAGGGAGAGGAGTCTGTTCTTTATCTCATCGCTGTTTTCAACATTAACATTCTGATGCTCATAATAATCAAGAAGCCAAAGGTATTTATTTAACAGCCTTGGGATAATATTTGTCGCTTCAATATCATCGCTGCTGAGCGTGCTTAAACCCTTTTCAAGATTAAAGACCTCCAGTTTAAGCGATTCAATCTGATGTTTATTCAGATTTCTTCTTACATAAAATATGTCGGTTAAACAGCCAAAAACAGGTATCCATTCTCTTATATCCTTTATATTCCTGCCGCTGCTTTTAACTGCTTCAATAATTTCAAGAATAGGCTTAGCCTCAATGAGTGTAATATCTATTTGCGAAGGATCTATTTGAAACGCCTCTCTCATATATAGCAGGCATTTAGGTATGTCATCAATGTGGTAATAAGATTCGCCTAAGATAAAAAGGAGCTTGGCATCACTCTTGTATGATGACATGGCATACTCAAGCGTCTCTATTGCATATTTATATTCCTTTAATCTAAGAAAACATTCTCCAAGATTTATGAGAAGTTCAAAGTCATTATCAGTCTCTTCATTGAGTTTAAAAGCAATTTTGTACTGCTCTGACGCTTTGAAGAAGATATATCTCATTGCAGATTTATAAGCTGAGGACGATTTCATATCTTTGTAGGATGCATAATCTTCAAAGACATTCCACTCCTTCATCAAAAAGTCGGCAGCCTTTTTACCATCTCCAATCGTCTTAATCTCTTTTTCTCTATTAGACCAAAATTTTGCCGTTCTATACGCTTCAACTAATCCGGGATAATCGGGATTAATATTCATCAATTGGTCAGCAATCTTAGCTGCCTCATTAAAGTTCCCCTCTGAGATAGATTGATAAACTTCTGCGCTTTCTCTTAAAAGAGGGTCATCGGAAAATGTTAGTTGTCCATTGTTATCCATAGGTTATTAAAGAGTTATTAAATTCCCATTGATATTTTGGTCAATATTATTTATTATTACAACTACTTGTCTATTAGGAAAAAATTCAGGTAATAATTTTTTCATATTCATAGAAAATTCATTATCCGGAATAAAGGGGTCTATCAAAAATACAGGCGGGAGAGGCGTAAGATTCAATTGTTCCGAAAGCGCTGACTTTATTGCAAATGAAATATACGGCTTTAACTCCATATATTCCTCTTTTGGTTCGCCGTAATTCATCAGGATATTTTTGATAATATCGCTAAGCTTTTCTTTTGTATATGAATTATCTGTAATTTTTATTATTTTTTCTATAACCGTATATGATAATTTCTCTAATTTATCTTTACTCCACTTCTCTATTGCTTCATTAAAAATTCCATCTAAAAATTTTATATGCTTAATCTCCTCTGTTAAATTATTAATATGCTTAACAGCCTCTTCCAATATCATATCCGAAGAGAGTAAATCTTTTTCATCTCTAATATACGCATCAATCTCTTCTTGAAATTTTTCTATAAGTGAACTCTTTTTATTAATTTCGGTTTTATTCTCTTCTAACAGTTCATCAATATCATGAACAGTTCTTGTTATATCTTCCTGCGCAGGTAAAGGATTGATAGACATATCAAGGCTGTTGATTGTCTTAACAATAACCTTATCAAGTTCTTTCATTTCACTTATAAACTGCTCAAGTTCTTTCTCTTTACCGGTAAGATCTGTAGTATTTGATTTTTTCTTTCTAAGTGATGTTAATTCATTATTTATATCTCTGAAAGTTATAAAATCATCAAAGTATTGAAATAAAATTTCATATAGTTCAGCAGTTTTATAATCATCAACCGGAAAATCATTTTTTTTAAATATATCAATCAAAGTGTTCTCCAGCTTATCCTTCTCGTCTAAAAGTTCAGCCGGATTTAATCTTTTAGCCTTAAAATAATAAACCAAAGCAGCAAGTACTGCAGCGCCTGCTGATATGCTTGATATAAATGTTAATATTAGATAAGCCGGTGATGCAGATAACGTAAAAAGCAGAAACATAAGCGCTATTAAAGAAAAAATAGCCAGAGAGGACATTATCTTTATAGCCCATGCAGCATATCTTTTTTTTCTAATAGATAAATTATCTATCTGTTCATTTATATCTCTGAATGAATTAAATGACTGCTGTATAAGCTCCAGATCCGGAAGCTGCTCTCCGTTTTTTTTTGAAAAGTGTGAAAATCTTTCACTTATGATATCTTCAGCAGATGCTATTTTCTCTTTTATATATTTTAATTCAATAATATCCTTTTTTAGATTATTGATCTTAGATGAAATATTATCCTTCTTATTTATCTGTTCAATGATTTCATTTAGTGTTTTTTTATAATTAAGTATTGAATCTCTCCTCTTTTCAAGCTTCGATATATCTTTTTCTGATGCTTGTATCTCCTTTAGAATTTTTTCTTTTTTGATTTTTTTTAACTCAAGGAGCTGCTTCTCTTTTTCAAGATCAACAAGTTCTCTCTCTTTAGATGACAGGAGTTTCTCTCTGCGCATAAAATATGGAAATTTAAGTCTCCCGATTTCGCTTTTAATTAATAACTCTTTAATCTTATCTTTCTCAAAAACCGGATCAATATTATTAAATTCTAAGTCAGTAGAATAATAAGATGATATAATAAAATTTTCGATTGTGTATATATTTTTAAAATCTTCCTCATATTGATTATTATATTGATTATTCTCTTTCTTAAAAATTTTGTCATCGGGGTGTTCCGGCTCTTTTATTACAACTTCTCCATTATTGTTTACGAAACTCATCTCCCGCCCAAGAGTAGAGGATAAAATATTTATAGTTGATGAAATCTCTTTTGCATCTTGGCTTAGTTCTTTCTGCTGCGACCCATATAGTCCTGCAATTGGAAAATATTTAAAAAGATTAAATAATTTTTCATCTGAAATTGAGATAACATTCACACCTTCGCTGAATTCAATCTTAACATCATCAATATTCGGAGAGGTCATCTCAAGATTTAAAAATCGCAAAGCACAACCCCCTCACTCTTACTGTTCCTGCTCTCTTGAAAAATAATTTCGGCAAGTATTTCATTATCAGCTTTATTAGATGCGCTCTTATCAATTTTTTCATTTAGTATCTGAAAAAATATACCTTTTAACGAATCGTTGCCAATATTCTCTTCAATCATCGCGTTTAAAGACGGAATTGATATATCGGTTATCTTTGCGTCTCTAAAAAATTCTGAAATTTCGGTTATAAAATTACTCTCTATCATAAAATCTCTATCGCCGCTAAGTGTAATATGTATTATACTATCAGCAGAATAGCTCGACTTAATCTTTTCAAGGAGATCTGCCTGATTAAATATATAACCGCAGTCTATCTCATCGCTCAATACTTTGCTGCTATTAACAGCAATTCTCCTAATATTTTGCAGTTCTCTGTCTTCTAATTCCATTGAAATAACAAATCTGTCGCCGCTCTCATCAATTGAGCATGATTCCGAACTTCCCGGATATGCGCCAATAATTTTATTGTAAAATTTGAACATTTTAAAGATATGATTTTTCCCAAGAGCATAAAAATCAAGATTCATCTTTTTTATGTTGTCCTTTTTAATACTGAACTTATCCGGAAAATTATTAATTTGCGGATTAAAATCTGCATAGAACAAACCTATATGAAATCCATTATCATTTGACCTTACAATATCCCATTCATTAGACGGATTTTTACTCCATAATCCATATATGAATATGTCCCCTTTAGACGATTTTATCATGGAGCCCTTATCATCTGAAAAAGTAAATGTTGTATTTAACTTTAATATTGAAGGATTAATATTATCTTGTGATGTCAGTTCCCCATCACCGGGCGTATAAAAAATTTCCTTGCCGCTATTAATTAGAGATAAAAATTTTTCATTTAAAATATCAAAATATGTACTATCAATATTTTCATCATTAATTAAATCTCCTGCTATAAGTATAATATCATGGTCATTGGCGATTGAGATTATTTTATCAAAAGTATTTAATCTCTCCTCTTTTGAAACTATAGGATTTACATGTTCCATACCAAGATGAAGATCGGATATAAGCAGAATCTTTATTTTTTCCATATGAGATTTTTCTGTTTTTAATGTTTATAAAAATTTTTACATATCATAATATAACACAACGAATTTTTTGTCGATAAAAAAATCCAAATATAATTTAACTGTTAAATTTATTTTATAATATACGCCAGTTATTTTATTGACAAATAGAGATAAAAAGTAAGTTTACTTTTGTAGGGGAGACAGCCTGTCTCCCGCGATTCTTATATTAAAGAGTAATATTATGAGCAATGATATAGAAAATAAAAAAGACAGCAAAAAAATAGAGTTTTCGTATTTTAAACCTGTTAGAAGTCTTATAGTGATTTTTTTATTAGGCATAGCAGTCTATTTTTTTGTTTCAGCAATAACGCTTTTTTCATTGGTAAAACCCTCAGGCGAAGTAAGAGTGCCGAATGTTGTAGGAAAAAGATTTGTTGAAGTGAGCAATAGCCTTTCAAGAAAAGATCTGCGCACAGAGCTTAAATTCATTGACGTCTATGATATTGAAGACGGCGTAATCCTCCACCAACATCCAAATAGCGGAGAAATAGTAAATGAGAACAGTAAACTGACGCTTACTTTAAGCAGAAGTAAATTCTTTATTGATGTGCCGGAACTCACAGGGTCAGAGCTTCCAATAGCAATTAATAAATTAAAAAATTTACATTATCAGGATAAATCCATATCAATTGCTACAGGAGTTATTTCATATATCCCTTCCGAAAAGGCTGCGACAAATATCGTCATTGATCAATCGCCAAAAGCCGGTTCAAAAATTTCACCCGATGTTAAAGTTAATCTGCTTATTTCAACCGGCGATTCCGGTATTGATAAAAAGATGCCCAATGTTGTAAATCAATCAATCGATTTATGTTACGACCTTCTCCTTGCAAAGGGTCTTATTGTAAAAGAGGAGATTGTCAAAACTAACGAAATTAATAAGAGCGGTTTAGTGAACAGCCAGAGTATTACGGCAGATAATATAATTAAAGAAGGCGACAGTATTACTCTTGGAATAAATTATTATCAGCTTTCCGAACATCCCTATTCTTCTTATGAACTTATAGAATATGTTATACCGTCAGATATGCAATCCGGTCTCTATGAAGCTTATATAGAAGATGACCACTCCAAACGCATTAGATTTTCAGCGCCGCTGGGTCCGGGTCAAAAGATTCAGTTTGTTTTTCAAAGGATTGGAAATGCGAAAGTTTACATTAATTGTGATAAAAAGAATATTAGGGTTTTAAGTATTAATGCCAACAATTTCTAATAAGGTAATAATATCACCTTCAATTATTGCCGGTGACCTGTCAACAATAGGGACAGATGTTAAAACTTATAACTCTGATATTATAGACATTCTTCACATGGATGTTATGGATGGAAATTTTGTTCCAAATCTTACATTTGGTCCGGGCTTTATAAAGAATTTACAAAAACACACAAAAATCCCCATAGATATTCATCTTATGATAGAAAAACCTGAAAATTCACTTAAACAATATATGGAATTAAATCCTAAATATATTACCTTACATTATGAAAGCGCTAAATTTCATACAAGATATTTAAACCTTATAAAGGAAAATGGGATTAACGCCGGCTTAGCATTAAATCCGTCAACGCCTATAGACGCTGTTTTTGATTTAATTGAGTTTTGTGATATTATTTTAATAATGTCTGTTGATCCGGGTTTTTATGGTCAACCGTTTATAAAGCAGTCGCTCTCAAAAATCGGCAGATTAAAGGAACATCTGTTATTAAATAATTTTAACAATGTTAAAATACAGGTTGACGGCGGAATTAATGAGAAGAATATTAAAGATGTTGTTTCTGCAGGCGCAGATATAGTAGTTGCAGGAAATTCCCTCTATAAAGAGGGGGAAATTAATGAAAATGCGTTAAAATTAAAAAAAATTGCTGCAAGTTAATTAATATTGACAAATAAATAAGGGTTAAAAATAATTTGACCCCTAACTATATTTCATGAGGTGTATTCAGTGTCGGTTAAAATTAGATTACAGAGAGTAGGTACTAAGAAAAAGCCATTCTATAGAGTAGCGGCTATGGACAGCAAAAAAAAGAGAGATGGTGATGTAATAGAATATGTAGGCAGATACCAACCGATTGTTTCTGACAAACAGTTTGTAGTTGATGAAGAAAAGGTTCTAAAATGGTTAAATAACGGAGCGCAGCCAACTGATACTATTAAGTCATTGCTAAAAAGAGAAGGAATTTGGCAAAAATATAAGAACGGTAAATAAACTATCTGGAGATGGGAATGAATTACAGCGAACTTGTAAGTTATATGGTAAAATCTCTTGTAGATCATCCTGAACGGGTTGAAATAAGAGAAATCGAAGGTGAAAAATCTACGATTCTTGAACTCAAAGTAACAAAAGAGGATATTGGAAAAGTTATTGGAAAACATGGAAGAATTGCCCGTGCAATAAGGACAATACTCAGCGCCTCTGCAACAAAATCCGGCAAAAGGGTTGTACTGGAAATTCTTGATTGATTTCTGAAAATAGTTATCGAAGAGTCGCAAAGATAATAAGTCCCCATAGTCTTGATGGAAAGTTTAAAATTCATGTCATCTCTGATATTGCGGAAAGATTTGAAAAAGGGGAGACGCTTTATCTTAAGGTTAAAGGCACTTACAAAAAGTATATTATAAGTAACTTTATTCCGGTTAAAAATCGTATTGCTCTGTTAAAACTCGAAGGTATTGACGATAGAAACAGTGCTGAGCTCATTGGTAAAGTAGAAATATTTATTGATAGTGTAGCAGCAGAAAGTATTAGATCTAATCTTGATGAAGATTCTTTTTTTTATCAGGATTTAATAGGTTGTACAGTCTTACATGAAAAAATAAATTTTGGTACGGTTATTGATATTCTTGAAAGCGGTTCTGTAGATATACTGATTATAGAGAATGAGAATAAAAAACAGATTCTTATACCGTTTGTAGATTCAATGGTTAATACAAGTAATATAGAAAATAAAGTAATTGAGATAACCCCTGTTGAGGGATTGATTGATATTTAGAATATATACACTGTTTCCGGAGTTTTTTCATTCGCCTCTTCAGTGCGGGTTAATGGGAAAGGCTGTAAAATCCGGGATTATAGAATTTGATATAATAGACATAAGAGATTATTCGGAGGATAAGTTTAGCAGGTGTGATGATTATCCCTATGGCGGAGGTTCGGGAATGGTATTAACCCCGTCTCCGCTGTTTAAGGCTATTGAAGCAAATGAAAGCGAAGATCATTTCATATTATATGCTTCGCCTTCAGGGACGCCTCTTTCACAGGATTATGTTAAAGAATTAAGCGGATTAAATGAAATTTCTATTATCTGCGGTAATTATGAGGGGATTGATCAGAGGATAATAGACAGGTATGTCGGCAAAGAGATTTCAATAGGGGACTATATATTATCAGGCGGTGAATACGCCGCATTAGTTATAACAGATGCAGTAGCAAGGTATATTCCTGATTTTATGTCAAACAGGGATTCGCTTCTTGAAGAGAGTTTTATGTCGGATCTTCTTGAGTACCCTCAGTTTACAAGACCGTTAGAATTTAACGGAATGAATGTACCGGAAGTATTAGTAAGCGGCGACCATAAAGAAATTGCAAAGTGGCGCCGTGAAAAAAGGATTGAAAAGACAAAGATCGTAAGACCTGATCTTTTTAAAAAATATATTACAAGATTAATATTAGGAGAGTAACTTAAAATGGATATAATGAAGGCAATAGAAAAGGATATAAAGCCTATTGAACGAACGGTGGATTTTGAAATCGGCGATACAATTAGAGTTCACTATAGAATTGTTGAAGGAAATAGAGAGAGAATACAGGTTTATGAAGGAATTGTAATTGCCATTGATAATAAAGGTATAAGTAAAACATTTACCGTTAGAAAAATATCTTTTGATGTCGGCGTAGAGAGAATTTTCCCTGTCTTTTCTCCAAAAATAGCAAAGATTGAAGTTGTAAGAAAAGGTAAAGTAAGAAGAGCTAAACTATATTATCTTAGAGAGCTTAAAGGTAAAGCGACTAAGATTAAAGAGAAGAGAGTAAAATCTCTGAAAAAAGATAAGAAGAGCGCAGTATCTGTCAACCCGTCTGATGAAAAGGCTGCCGAATAATCCTTTTATTATCTTTAAGATTACTTTTTATTTCAGTTATAATTAAGGGGCGGCTGTAATGTCTCCCCTTTTTGATTTACCTCATATTAATCCTGATTTTTCAATTGAAAAGGAACTCTGCACAAAAGGGTATAGAACAATCGCAGGGGTTGATGAAGCGGGAAGAGGCGCTTTAGCTGGACCTCTTTCTTTGGGAATGGTAATCTATCCTTTATCAATTTATACTGATACGCCGGAGCCTATACTCAACACAATAGCCGACTCAAAAAAATTGTCGCTTAGAAAGCGGGAAGAGGCATTTTTAATCATTAAAAATTTTTCTCAACATTATACATCAGTATTTGTTCCTCATACTGTTATTGACAGAACAGATATAAATATTGCAACAAAAACAGGGATAGAGAGACTCATTGCCAAATCTCAAATTAAACCTGATATAATTATAATGGACGGTAATTTTAAATTTGAATTTGATATTAAATTTATGTCTGTTATTAAAGGGGATAACAAATCAATCTCTATAGCATCGGCATCTATTGTAGCAAAGGTGTTAAGAGACGAATTGATGAATAAGGCTGATTTAAAATATCCCGATTATGGTTTTAAAATTCATAAGGGATACGGCACTAAAAAGCATATTGAATCTTTATATAATAATGGTTTTTCCAATATACATAGAAAGAGTTACGAGCCTGTAAAAAGTTTAATTAAACAGGAAGAGATTAAAAAAAGAGACTAAAAGAAGAGATTATAATTTAGTGAAGATTGACGGCATTAAAAATCTATCCATAAATGTAATTTCAACTAAAGAGCTTGGTAATATTTTCAAGAATCTTAATGTTGGCGATACAATCTCTGCATTTATACTCAAAAATGAAGGGAATAGGGCTGCTCTTGAAATAGGCGGAAAGACTATTACAGCAGAGTTTACCAACGGCGTTCCTAATAAGAATAATATCGATCTTATTTTAACATCTAAAACGACCGAAAGAATTCAATTCTCACTTATTGAGAGTAAAGGCTCTGATTATATTTTTAAGCTGTTATCAAACTTTTCCATACTTCATGAAAATGACATTAAAACCTCTCTTCAAAACTTAGCTAAGTTTATAAACAGCGCTAACGTCAGTTTTATTGACATAAACTTACTTCTTATGGGGATAAAAAAAGAGAAAGAAAAAGAGAGAGATTTGCCTGCATTGCTTAACAGACTTTTACAAAAAGGCGTAACTTTTCAAACACTGTTGAATTTGAATTATCTCATATATAGCAGATTAAATCCTTTGCTCTTTTTTTCATATCAATATATGTTGAGTTTGACAGGAAAAAAAGCATCGGATTTTAATGAAAGTTTTAATGATAACTTTAAAGAATCTATTGAAGATTTATTAAAAGTTATTCAAGAGGACGATTCTGATTTTGAGTCAATGTTTAAAATTTTCTTTGATCAAAATATAGATTCAAAAATATACGGCAAATCCGCTTTTCCCGAAAATGAAACATTTACCGATATTGAATATCTAATAGGAGAAAAATCTGTTTTTTTAAAACTAAATTTTTCTGTAATTGGGACTTTGGAAGTTCTTATACAGAATCGAAAAGGGGCTGTGTCAATCCATTTTTTGTCAGAAAAGGATAATTTGATTGATTTTATGAAAGAGAATGATAATATTTTAAAGAATATGCTAAATCAGAATGATATAAAAAAATATAATATTGCTTATTATAATTCAAAAAAAATAGTTGATAAACTAAAAATTTGGAGTCTTGATTTTTATACTAAAAGTGAATTTAATGTAAAGGCATGATCTCTAATGTGAAAGATTTTTAATGAGCAAGAACTCTTTTTAATGATCAGGAACACTATGGAAGAAAAATTTATTGATAAAAGCATAGCTCTTCAGTATGATGAATATGCTCCTAAGGTAATTGCCTCTGCTGCGGGTTTCTTAGCGGAGAAAATGATAGAAATTGCCAAAGAGAAGGGGATTCCTGTTTATAAAGATGCGGATCTTGCCGAAATACTTTATAAGTTTAAATCCGGAGATTCTATACCTGAATCGCTTTTTAATGCCGTTTCTGTTGTTATGGCATATTGCTACAGAATAAATTCGGATTTTAGACAGAAATTAAAAAATTCAGGGTTATTTGATAACTAAAATGAAAAAAATACCAGTTGAAAATCTTAAACCCGGGATGGCTTTTAGTAAGGCTGTCTATATAGACAGTGACAATCTTCTTATTGAATCTAATATACCATTAAAAGAAAATGATATTAAAAGACTTATGAGGTGGGGAGTTGTTTTCATTGAAACTGAAGGCGATATTATACAAAGTCATATTCAAAAAAACCTCTCATCATCAACAAACAGCGAGATTTTAGCTAAATATGAGCGCCTCCTTAATATGAGGAAGCGGCTTATAGAGGTACATGGTAATGCATGCTACTTTATTGAACAGGTTTACACGGCAATTAGAAAGGATCTCTCCATCGACCTGCAAGGCATCCAAAAGAATGTAAATGCTATTATAGAACTATTAAAAGAGAACAGTAATATTTTCATTTTTCTCAATGGCTTTGATGATATTGAAAGAAACTATTTAGTAACCCATTCCGTTAATGTAACTTTTTACAGTTTACTAATTGGTCAAGCTCTAAACTATACAGATAAACAGCTTCTTGAACTTGGTACAGGAACAATCCTTATTGATGCCGGTATGACGAAAATCCCTGTTTATATTGTACACAAGCAGTCAAATCTGACTGATAATGAGTTTCAGATGATAAAAGCGCACCCTGTACATGGCTATAAAGCCCTAACCGGTTATCCGAATATTAATAAAACCATAGCCTGCATATCACTTCAACATCATGAACAATTTGACGGCAAAGGATATCCAAGAGGATTAAAAGGGAAAGAAATTTCCGAATATGCAAGAATTACATCAATTGCAGACAGCTTTGAATCGCAAATATCTAAAAGAAGTTATAGAGAAAAGGTTGGGTCATATCATGCAATGAAAAATCTCGTTGGAAGCGGCGTTAGTAAATTTGATCCGGAAATCTTAAGAGTATTTTTATCTATAATGTCCGTTTACCCAATAGGCTCATTACTGGAATTGAATGATAACAGCATTGGCATAGTAGTCGGATCTATAGCTGAAAAGCCCTTAAGACCAATCATTAAACTGATTTTTGATTCAAATCGGGAAAAAATTTCTGATACAAGGATTATAAATCTTGTTGAAGATAGTTCAAAATTTATAACCAAAGTTTTAGATGAAAAAGAAGCAGGGATAAATCTCTTTGATATACTCTGGGGCTTTTAGTGCCAAAAGGCTATAAAAAAAATTTTGGCGCTGATGGAGAATCTATTGCAGCTGAATTTCTTGAATCAAACAATTTTACAATCATTGAAAAAAATTTTTTTGCAGGAAAATCCGGCGAGATAGACATTATTGCCGTAAAAGACAAGTTATTGTTGTTTGTTGAAGTTAAGGCAAGAAGCTCCGATAGATACGGCGGAGGAATTTACTCAATAACCGAAGATAAAAAAAGAAAATTAAGAAGCGCGGCAAAACGCTACTTACTGAAAACTCCCATATACAACTCATCTGAATATTTAATCCGTTTTGATTTAATAATTGTTAAAGACGGAACTGTTGAATGGATAGATGACATTATCAGATAGACTGGCGAATAAATTATTCGCCGTTATAGATTTGCGGGCGATTTGATAATCGCCCCTACGGATTTGACGGCGGATAAATTATAACAAATTAATTTATTTTATCCTTTAAAACATTTTCCGGCTGCACCCCTTCAAATCTTGCTATTTCTTTACCATTTTCAAAGAGAATAAGTGTGGGAATTGACATAATGCCATACTTTTGTGCTATTGGTCCGTTCTCGTCGGTATTGAGTTTTACAATTCTTGTCTTTGTCTCTCCTGCTGCTGCTATATTCTCTAATATAGGCGCCTGCATTCTGCACGGACGGCACCAGGGAGCCCAAAAGTCAACAAGAATTTTTCCGGCAGATTGAAGAACTTCTTTATCAAAATTTTCTGTTGTTACCTCAAATAAGCTGCTCATTATAGATCTCCATTGTGAATTTTTAATAATACATAACAATTTTATTTAAAGATTAAAATATATCAATCAATTATTTAATATCATATTTAATTTATATAATAATCTATTTATAAAATTTTACCAACATTCATTCATATCCCAATAAAAAACGCTTGACATTCCCCTGCATAAACTTTAACCTTACATAAACTTTAACCTTACATAAACTATTTTTTAACAAACAAACTTTATTTTTTTATAAAAAAATTGAGAAAAAACTAATGCTAAATTTTTTGCTTGACGGATGTAGTGAAGATATGATTAGAAAAATCGTTCTGTTCCTGCAGAAAAACATATACTTGCACAGGTAAACAAACACAAATTACAGCATGTTAAAGCGAAGTTTCACCAATGGGGACACATCACCGAACCGCAAAAAACAAATTTAGCAAACCTGAACGCCTTATATCAAACGGCGTTGAAGTGAATTTTAACAAAGGGGAAGTTTATGAAGAAATATTTTATTAGTGTATATGTAATTCTGCTTGTCTTGCTTACGCTGTCCTCGTGCGAAGACAATTCAGGCGGACCTGAATTTTTCAATGATGTAAATACAGTCTATGCAGGGTATGGGCACACTGCAGCAATCAAGACAGACGGCAGTCTATGGGCTTGGGGACAGAATAATTACGGCCAGCTTGGAGACGGTTCAACAGACCAAAGAAACGCCC
>WRGT01000067.1 GCA_009787025.1 Spirochaetota bacterium | reverse complement strand
AAATTTCGAAAATAATTTACTGAAAGTGGTTAAGAAAAATTAGATAGAGATGAAAATCTTATCAAAAATTAAAAATTCAACAGTCTCGTCAAATGGATCTTTATGATACGTCGGCAGCTTGTAGCTTGTTATCAAATCCATATCGTCAATTATTTTACAGTGATAATAACTGTTTTTTAGTTCCTCAAAAAAATCGTCAGGCGTTCCGCCTTTAAGCGACAATTTTTTTAATCCATATTTAAGCGATATTTCCCATAAACTTATTGGGCTGTAATAAATTTCATTATTCTCATCCAATAAAACCGATTTGATTTTCTTTGATAAATTTTTTGTTTCTATAAATGACCATAATAAAATATGAGTATCAACTATATAATTCATAAATTTATTAATTCCTCATCGGTTATCGCAAAATCCTTTGCGAAATTTACCGACATTTTTCCCTCTAATGTTCCTAATTCCCTTTTTTGATTTTTTTTCCACTTTTCGTAAGGAATTATTACGGCAATAATCTGTTTCTTTTTACCGTATGCGATAGCAACTTCATTTCCGGCTTCAACAGTTTTTAAAATAGAGGAAAAATGGGTTTTGGCTTCCGCCGATTGTAATGTTTTCATAATCTCATAATAATAAATTTGGTCAACTTAGTCAAGTAAATTTTGTGACTTTTTACGGCGGTTCAGGAATTGATGCCCAGCGTTTCCTTTATTGCCGCTTCCAGCAAACGCGAATAATTGAGTCCCTCCGCCTCAGCTGCGGATTTGAGCCAATGCGGAATGGTGACTGTTGTCTTTTCGCGCCGGTTGTTGATTTCGTCTTTAACAATGTCAGGGTAAACCGTTATTGGAACAACCATATCGCCCTTACCTGTTTCAGGAACTTTATCGGTACGCTTGGGCAGCGTCTCTCCGTCTTTTTCCATGCCGTATATGTGCAAAGCCAGCGCCTCTTTCGCCATCTGCAAGGCATGTTCAAAATTATCACCGCAGGAAACGCAGCCCTGTACATCGGGAAAGTAAACGCTGATCCCCGGCTTTTCGTCGGTTTCAAACACTGCAAGGTAAGTCAGTTTTCGCATAATAACCTCCTATTTCAGGCCGGCTTGTACAAGAATGCTATGGAGCGTGCTTTTTTTCAAGTCGCCTTTATTCTGAGGGACTGTTACACGTCCCTTTTTGACCGCGTGCTTAAGCTGAATATGAGAACCGTTTTGTTCGTAAACAAACCAGCCGTCTTTATGCAAAAGTTTCAAAATCTCCCGCGTTGTCATAATATAACATACGTATATTTTATACGTATGTCAAGTTTTTTTCTGCATTTTTTATAAAAATCCATAACTTATGGCGCGGAGTGCATTCTTTTAATTGTTTGGCATTGGGACGCCTTTGCAGGCGTATTGCATGCAGCAAATTATAATCCCAGTAAAAATCCTGAAAATCTTGTCAAAATCACGGTTCAGACAACGTTCCTTTTTTTTCCTTGACACAACAACATATACGAAACAACCTGCATACAACAAAAAAAGAAAGACTTAAATCAAAACAGTTGACTTTTTACAGGAGGAACAAAATGTCTCGACAGACAGACAGACAGACAGACAATTTTGTAATCTTTTCCTAAAAGTCAAGATTTTTCTTCATTTAATAAAAATCATAAATTATTTAATTCCCCCTAATCGCGGCAGCCCGCGTCTCGCGCCTGTCATTATAGCCTTGTGATTGTCTGCCTGTAAAACGGCTGAACAATATAGCATTTTATCTTAACGGATATATGCAAATAACAAAAATTTAAAAAAACAAAAGGAGAAAACAAATGAAAATTGAAGCAATTGTTTTAACAGTTATAGTCGCTTTTTTTAGTGTCTCATGTCAAACACTTGATAAGATTAAATCCAATTCATCAGGTGTTCCGGTTTCATCAATTATGAATAGTTCTACAACTAAATCCGATAGTTCTACGACTAAATCTAATAGTTCTACTACAATTGGCGGAGGACAGGGAAGAGCGATACCGAAGAAGGATCCAAATCTGACAACAAGCGTTTATGTCTATAACCGTCTGGGGTCGGGGCATCACATCACAGGATTGTGGATAATGTCTGTGTCCTCGTCAGAGTGGGGGGACAATTTAATAGCCTCGGGTAGAGAACTAATCGGCGGTGAAAGATTTTTGATTTCGGGGCGTGCAACAAATAAGGAAAACAAGTTTCATATTCGTGCTGTTACCAATAAGGGGGAGACATTTACCCTGTCAAATATTGTGATACCTCCAAATGGGACTGTTGAATTTAATAGGTAAGGCTTGCAATGTTGACAATAAGTCAATAAATCATAGAACTTTGTGGCTGTTTGCCGCAAAGTTCTACTCAAACTTCATTTATCAAACACCTTAGTTGTAAAATCAGGTTTTTTTTCAACACGCCCATAATGTAGTGGAACGGTCAAGGAGGAAAAAGCAATTTTCCCTTGACTATAATTATAGCATTCCCTTAGATTGATATTATTATAAGGAGAAAGTATTAGATATGAAAGATATTGAAAAATCAATTAAACTTTATGAAATGATGCGCGACCGCTGTGAGAAAAACGGATTTTCCAAAAGACAGGCGCAGGTCTATAGAGAAATGGTAGAGTTTATGAGACCTTGCGAAACAGCTCAGGAAGCGGCGGATAAGATTAAAAACTCAAAATATTATCTTTTGCCTACAGCCGCTTTGTTTCAGGACCGGATGGAGGCTAATTTAAAAGCAGCCGAAGAAAACGAAATGCCGGACGTAGCCGACGTATATAGACAAAAAATTGATGAGATTGAAAAAGATATTAATGCAATGTATGTAACCGGATACGAAAGGACTGCGTTCAATAAAAAGAGCCTCTATCTTGAAACTATTGAAGCTTTTTGCGCGCTATACTTTGATTATTTCTACTATTCTGTAAAACAAAGGAAGGCGGATTTTTTTGGGAGTGGGGATACAAAAGAAGACCTGAAAAAAGGGTTGAATAGACTTTCTAAACCCAGCTCCGATATTTCTTTTCTGGCGGCTAAAGAAAAATTTAGAAAACTTATTCCGTGTACCGATAAGGGATATAAAAATTTCGTCGATGAAGTAGTGCCGATGGCTGAAAAAGGCATAGACGAATCTGAAGAAAATAAAAAAGTGGAGAATGAGTTCAAGAAAGCATGGGATATTATAAAGGCTAAAAAAGAAGAAATAATAGAAATCGGGAAAATTAACCTGGCGACAATCAAATACAAAGAGATACTTGTTATTTCGCCCGAATCCAAAACAGGTAAATATACCTTTGAGGAGGTAATGTAAGATGAACGACCTTATTGCTTCAATGATTAATGGGTATTTAAGCGCTTTTGACAGCTACCAGATAAAAGATGATTCTCTTCAAAAGGAAGTAAACAGTTACAAGAAAAAATTGACCGACTTTGCAAAATCGTTTTCCGACATTGTGGAATTCTCTACAAAATTCGCCGTGTCTGGACTGCAGGAAGAATATTCGGCTCTAATATCAAAGGTGGCAATGGCTAATCTTGAACCTCCTGCTCAAAGTAATGATGTAAAAAGTGAAAACTCTTCAGGGGTTGTTTCTGTAAAAGATTTTCTGGAACAATACAGAGCTTCTTATAATGAAATAATAAAAGCCAAATATCGCAAACGGGGCAAAGCGGCTTATGAGAAAATATTTGAAGTGGCTGATAAAACTGACGACATGCTCGACGCCCAAATAATGCTTGAGAGAGACCGTTTGCTTTGGAAAATTGTTCCCGAAGACTCTCTTGACATATTCGAAACTATCTTAGAGGCAATGGACCCGATATGGGAAGCGACCACTACCACTCTAATAAAAAACATTGAAAGCTATAAAAAAGCCGAAAGCGAGGAGGAGCTTTTATACTTGCTGGATTTAGCCGAATTTGACCGTATGCCCGCAATCCAAAACAACATTATTCTTATGTCTGTTACAGTATTGTTTGGCCTACTTCTTAGATTATTTGACCGTGCTAAAAAAATAATATACGAATGGCCAAGTGAACGAGCCGTTCAGCGTTCTATTGGTAATATGGCTTATGACCGCCGTTGTCTGCGCAGGGCTTTAGCGATGCTAAAAGAGCATTACAATATGACTTTTGACGATTTGCTTAAAACAGAAAAAACGAAATTATGGCTGCTTCATGCCGCCGGAATTGGTGCTACAGCCAGAATTAAAACGATGTGGCATACTTATAACTTTGACGTTTTAAAAGACATCATGGACAATGAAATAATTCCGGACATAACTATCGATGAAATATTGATGCGAAAACTAAAATCTATGATGGGGTATATGGACGAAGACCTCGCGGGAAAAGAAGAATTTGACGCCAAAGCGCGTAAGCGGGCTGAAGAATTAAACGCTCATTTAGCATATTATCAATATATAGATGAGCTTTCTCAGTATTCTAAAGATTTTGAGGAGGATATAAAGAAACAACAGGAAAATATAAAAAAACAACAAGACAAGATTAACAAGATTAAAGAATAAAAAATAGTTTTTATGCAATTACAATTTTAAAAAGGAGACAAAATTTTATGAAGAACATGAAGTATTTATTGGTTTTTGTTTTGGCGGTATTTTGTATTGCCGGCTGCGGAAAAAAAGAAACCGAAACAAAAGAAAAAGGCACGGTTGTTGACAAAAATTATATAAAGTTCACTCTTAAAGAAGGCTGGGAGATGGACGATAAAAGCGGCGATGCAAACAACCTGACAGGGTCAATATACTTAACCAATGTCGGCTCTCAAAATATACTCAGGCCTACGATAAGATTTGAGTATAGAAGAGGCGACACCCCGAAAGAAGAATTGGAATTTTGGAAGGGAATGTATAATACGACAAAACGAATGGATAATGTAACCATTAAAGGAACAGAGTATATGGTGCTTAATGATGATTCCCCAATGGGAAAAACAATTACCTTATACACTTCTCCCGGAAAGTTTGATGAGAACAAAAGAGGAAGCGTATCCATTCAAATTGCAAATGCTAAAATTGAAGACGTTATGTCCGTCCTTGAAACGATTAGTATAAAATAAGCGTAAAAATGCAGCAAGAATGGTTACATTTTTTCTGCGTCATTGCGAGCGCTTCTAAAATGTTTGAGTATAGATGATGTAACCTGCGCGTGGCAATCCAGAGTCTTAATTTATCCTACTGGATCGCCACGCCGAGTTTACTTATAGTTCTAACGAACTTAAACACGGCTCGCGATGACGGGGGAGTATGTAACTAATCGCGCTAAGCCCGACATAGTCACGCTGAGCCTGACATGTTATCCTGCATCTACAGCGATGACGTAATATGTTCTACAAGTATCTTTATCCCTATTGCAATAAGGACTATGCCGCCGAAGATTTCGGCTTTTTTGCCAAGTATGGAACGGAGTCTTACGCCTGCTCTGACCCCAATTAAGCTGCATATAAATGTTACCAATCCGATAATCACAGCTGGAATAAGTATGTCATATCCGATAAATGACAGGCTTAATCCCACTACAAGAGCATCAATGCTTGTTGCGATTGAAAGGATAAAGAGGCGTTTTATATCAATGGTACTGTTTATATTACTATTACTATCAATAATGTCACTATCAACAGTATCATCATCTTTTACACCATCAATAATCATCTTAATTCCAATATACGACAGAAGCCACAATGCAATCCAATGGGCAAAAGACTGTATGAGGTTTGCAAAAAATTTACCCAAGTACCACCCTGTTATTGGCATCAATGCCTGAAAAGCGCCGAAGAAAAGGGCAATGATAAACATATCCCTTACGGATATTTTTTTTGGCGCGCATCCATAGGATATTGAGACTGCAAATGCGTCCATTGCAAGTCCGATAGATAGACCAAATATTGTAATGTATGACATATTCCGCCTTATATTATGAGATTAATACCTTTTCGGTATTAGGGATGATAATATTCTTGGCTATGTCTATAAGAGGCGATATTTCGATCTCCTTTACTTTATCAGGTATAGTAATGCCTTTAGATTCTAACAATTTTCTGTTTAATGCAGTCATAAGTTCTTTAGCAGAATCGGGCGAATCCTGACCTGAAGCATTCTTTACAGGAGCAAATTCCTCCCCTCTTAAAATTTCAAGAATAACATTTTTTTCGGTCAATGGAAGAGCGTCAAACACAAATTGTTCAAACTTATAGCCGTCAAGTTCTTTCTGTTTCCCGTCAACTAATCCGACAATCTTTTTCTTAGCAGTATGGTACGGAAGTTTTACCCTTCCGGAATCCGTTAATTTTGATATGAATTGAATGTTAAACAGGTGTATTGCAGGATTTGCAGCAGAGTATGATGTATTTCCGCTCTTATCTTTAGGCATATCCGAGTACTCTACTATGCCAATGGTGTGTCCTGCGAATTTAACAAAAACTCCGGTCTTCTCCTCTGGGTATGATTTTTGCAGCGTCTTACTTGATATATCTGCCGTGTTCATTATATGAAATCCAACGAATACAGGGTCAATGATTTTAACAAGGGGATTATCCACTTGAAAATACGAGAGCGTATCAATTTTAAGCTCTTTGAGTTTGTCTAATACGCCTGAAGTTTTTAATGCTGTCAGGCTTCCTCCGTGACCGTCAGGATTCATAAAAATGCTGTTAAAACCTGAGAGTATGAGCTTCCCATCCCGATCTAATGACGGTATCATATTTTGAGGGAAAAGATTTACATTGTCGGGATTAAGTCCAAAGTATTTCTGTTCTTTAAAAAATATTGACGTCTCCTCGTGATTATCCCTTGATGTCATAATCAGGAACGGTATAGATACATTATATTTCTTTTCCGATGCTCTTATCTTTTCAGCATGAAAATGAAAAAGTGTTTTTCCCGAAACAGGTCCTATCGGGAATTTTCCCTTTGGTCCGTTAAATCCTAATCTTGAGCCTTGTCCCCCTGCTACAAGAAATGCGGCTAATTTCCCTTCTTTAATATGTTTTATCCCAATCTGTTCTGCTTTTTTAAATAGATTTTTTTCATTTTCGTTTTTTGGGAGAGATATATACGGCGCAGGGGAAAATTCGCCGTCAATAGAATAAGTTTTTTGAGAGAATATATCCTTTATCATTTGAAGATCTATCTTAGAGAGCTCTTCAAGTAATTCGATTTTTTCCCCATCGTTCAGCCTGTCCCAATATTGGAAGACATGTTCCTGATTGAATCTATAAATTCTTTCAATTATATCATCATATCCCTTAAAGCTAATCATCTTTCCCTCCTTTTTTAATATTTTTAAAAAGGTAGTTTTCAATTATGAATTTAAAGATATAATTTAAAATGTTATTTGTAAATATTAAAATAACAAGAAGAAAATTTTTATTATTTGTAAATTATATTATATAATGTTGAGGTTGTCCGATAAATTGTTTTAGGAGTATGATTATGAAATCCATTGAGAAAGTCAACACGCTTATAGAATCTCTTCCATATATAAAAGAATTTAGCGGCAAAACCATTGTTGTTAAATATGGCGGACATGCCATGACTGATGAGGCTTTGCGGCTTTCATTTGCAAAGGATATGGCTCTCCTTAAACTTGTCGGGATAAATCCTGTTGTTGTACACGGCGGCGGACCTCAAATCGGCGATCTCCTTGAACAGTTGGGTATAAAGAGCGAATTTGTTGACGGGCTTAGAGTTACCGATTCTGCAACAATGGAGATTGTTGAGATGGTACTTGTGGGTAAAGTAAACAAAGAGATAGTAAATAACATACATATTGCAGGCGGAAAAGCTGTAGGAATTTCCGGAAAAGATGCAGGATTATTGACTGCCGGAAAATTATATCATGAAGAAAACGGAGAGAAGTTAGATATAGGTCTGGTAGGCTCCGTTGAAAGAGTAAATCCTGAGATTATACGAGTACTTGAAGAGGATAAGTTTATTCCTGTGATTGCCCCTATCGGAGCTGATATTAATGGAATAACATATAATATCAATGCAGATATTGCAGCAGGAAAAATTGCCGAGGCGCTGCAAGCGGAAAAGCTTATACTGCTTACCGATATTCAGGGTGTTATGATTAATGGCTCTTTAATGTCTTCTATTAAATCAACCGATGCCGCAGATTATATAAAATCAGGGGAGATTAGCGGCGGCATGATTCCAAAGGTAAATTGCTGCATAGAGGCTGTTAAATCAGGCGTAAAAAAGGCTCATATTATTGACGGAAGGGTAGAGCATGCAGCGCTCTTAGAGATTTTTACCGACAAAGGCGTAGGAACACAGATAATTTAAGTTTAATTTTTCTATAAAATATTAAATATTATTTTTTAACTAAGAATTTATATTGCCCATATTTTTAATTTTAATCTTCATAATTTAACCTGATATTTTAAATTTTTTATTTGACATGAATCCTAATATTAATAGATTTGCTCTCGGAGAGTTGTTCGAGTGGTCTATGGAGGCGGTCTTGAAAACCGTTGGGTTAACAGCCCCGGGGGTTCGAATCCCTCACTCTCCGATTTTTTTTATAATCCTAAATTGGATCAGGAGAGGTGCCCGAGTGGCCGAAGGGGGTTGCCTGCTAAGCAATTGTATCGTTTTGGTACCGGGGGTTCGAATCCCCCCTTCTCCGGATAAGTGACAGCAGACATGAAATTTGATAAAATAAAAAATTTTTTGCTTAATATCTACTCAAAGTATATAAAGACCTTTGATCCTTTGCTATTATCATATTTTCCGTTTATCGGATGGTTTATACCTATGATAAAGAAAAAGGACGATGACTTTTATATGTACCATGCAAAGCAGGGATTTATACTTGCTCTATTTTTCACAGGCGCATGTACTTTTTTATATCTGCTGCCTTATTTTATATCTATAAGAGCATATATTTTAAAATTTATTATAGTCTTGCTTATATACATCCTTTATGCAATATATATTGCTATTGCAATTATCGGGACAAGGATGATAAAAAGGATGGAGAAAAAGGAATTTCCGTTTATCGGGGCTTATATAACTAAGTACGCTTCAAAACTCAATATATAATATATGCGATATGCGTCTGTGAGCCGACTATATTTTTTGTAGAGAAGTCGGCATCACAAAAAAATTTTATAATTTATATAGAAAGCGTCTGTGGCTCAGCTGGATAGAGTAGCGGACTACGAATCCGTTGGTCGGGGGTTCGAATCCCTCCAGACGCGAATTTTTTTAAAAGGGGTTGTCCGGAACGTATGTTTTTTGACAGCCTTTATTTTATCCTTATCTTGAATCTGTATTATCGAGAATATATAGTAACTCCGCCTTTAAACCTCAGTGAAGCGACCTGCGATTTTTTTTTGCGCATGACAGACATCATGTTCTTTTGCCGGGAAATGGCAAAAAATAAGTTGACATTATTTATAAGCACGATAGCATAATAAAGAGGAATAATATGGACGAGGGTATCCGCTGGAAACAACGTTTTCAAAATTACAAAAAAGCGCTTGCTGCTTTGAAAAACGCCATTGACCTTGCGGCAAACCGTGAACTTAGTGAACTTGAAAAGCAGGGAACGATACAGGGCTTTGAGTTTACCTTTGAATTGGCATGGAATGTGATGAAAGACTTCCTTGAGGATCAAGGAATAACCGGCATAATCGGCAGTAAAAACGCAATTCGGTATGCGTTCAATGAGGGTCTTATTGAAGATGGGCAAGTCTGGATGGATATGATAAAAGACCGGAATGTAGCCACCCATGTGTACGACCATGAGACAGCCGAAGACTTGTTTATAGCGATAAATAATACTTACTATCATCAATTCAATGCGTTTGCAGAAAAAATGAGGCAGTTTGAAAATTAAATGAAATACGGATTGTCCGACAAAACGCTTGACACTCTCGATTCAATTTTTCGGAAATACTCCGGCATAAGGCAGGCTATTCTCTACGGCAGCCGTGCAAAAGGTAATTATCGCAACGGTTCAGATATTGACTTATCTCTTAAAACCGACAATTCTTTTACCCGTACAGATCTGTTGCGCATAGCCGGAGATTTTGACGATTCGGATATGCCTTATTTTGTCGATGTTTTAATATACGACAAGCTGTCAAATGCTGAACTGAAAGCCCACATTGATAGTGTGGGGAAGATATTGTATACTGTTTCCCCACTGTGATGCGCGCTGCGACTATTTTTTCATCTCAAAAAATATTCGCCTTTTTTACAAGTATTTGTTATAGTAATAGCAGCAAATAAATAACAATGAACAAACTAATTGAACGCAAAAACTATAGTTGACTTTTTTTCGGATTCCGCATATTATTGTTCGGATGTTTTCTTTTAAAGAATAGACTTCGATTTGTAATAAGGATTTGTAATGGAGATAGTATTAGTAATATTAGCTTTCCTTTTTCTTTTGGTCGGCTTGCTGGGTACGGTTTTTCCCATATTGCCGGGACCTCCCTTAAGCTATATAGGGTTGTTGTTACTGCAATTGAGCGGATACGGGAATTTTTCTTCCACCTTTTTGTGGATATGGGCTGCGATAACTGTGGTGGTAACAGTAGTGGATTATTTACTGCCGCCATGGATAGCGCAGAGGTTCGGCGGATCGCGTTCGGCTGCAATAGGATCGCTTCTGGGGCTTGTGGCAGGCATATTTCTTTTTCCTCCCTGGGGACTGATAATAGGTCCATTCCTCGGAGCTCTGGCAGGCGAATTGTATTACGACCGGGAAGATAAAGCAAAAGCGTTCAAAGTTGCATTTGGAGCGTTCCTTGCCTTTATACTTGGTACGGGAGCCAAGCTGATCGTAAGTTCAATGATGATATATTATGCAGTCAAGGTAATGTTTTAATTGCATTATTATTTTGCTGCAAAGAAAGTTAATGAGCTGTCTGATAAGTATTAAATATACTTTCGATATTTACAATACATTGACAGGAATTGTCATTGCTGTAGATGCGAGCCGTATTTTAAATTCACCCGATAGAACGATAGAACAATGTAAATTCGGCGCGGCAATCCAGTGGATAAATTTAAAGCTCCGGATTGCCACGCGCAGGTTACACAATCTATACTAAACATAGTTGAAGCGCTCGCAATGACATAGAAAAAATGTAAGTAATCGCGCTGAGCCCGACATAGTCACGCTGAGCCTGACATGTTATTTAACATACACAATTGCCTGCGTGTCACTTAAACGGTGTAAAAGAATAACCCTTACCTGACGCTTCAATAGTCCCGGCTGCGGGAGGTACTATGTGCATTCCTGCAATCGGTATTTTGTTATCAGACACATACTTGAGTACTTTATTGCGCGTGGTAACAGCCTTTTTAGAGTCCACATCATATTTCAATGCTACATCGGGGTACGGCATTTGAATGATCATTGCGTGAGCAATGTCACCCCATACTAAGAGTTTTTCGTTGTTGGATTCAATCATATAAAGCGTATGTCCCGGCGTATGACCGTATGCAGCTATAGCGCTTATGCCCTCAAAAAGATTCTCTTTTATCTTTCCCAATTCGTTAGGAGTAAACAGGTGCACTTTCTGACCGTAGGCTTTAACTACGTCAACTGCAAGTTTAAAACCGCCTTGGGCTGCGTCATTTGCCTTTGTCATCTCTTTTTCACTTGTCCAGTATGCGTGCTCAGGTTTTGAGATGTAAATATCGGCGTTTGGAAATACGACTTTGCCGTCCTTAAGCAGTCCGCCTATATGGTCAAAGTGCATGTGCGTTATTAAGACAGCGCTGATCTCTTTAGGATCTATTTTCACTTTCGCAAGATTCTTCAAAAGATTTGTACCGAGCCCTGTGTCTATAAGAATAGTTTTACCCTGCATGCGCATTGCAAAACAGTTAATCGCTGTAGGATATGAACCGTCCGGAACGTATTTTTTCAGCATCTCGTCAGACGCGCCGATGAGAAGGTCTTTGCTGCCGGTCGATGTAAAATCCGAAAGAAGATAGAGTTTATACTCTCCGATATTAAATGTTTTGACAAGCGACGTGTCTTTGTCTTTAGCTGAAATACTAATCGCAGCCACAAGGATAAATAAAAAAGCCAATTTTTTCATAATTGCCTCCAATGGATATTTTAATAGATATTTTAATCGAATAATATTACCGGCGAGGCAAAAGTCAAGAATATTACAAAAGTCTGCGATATTATAACAGGCAAATATTATTCATTCGATTTATTTGTTTCAAAAAATACTCCCTTAGGACAAGTTTTGATACACTTCTTACATCCTTTGCAATTTTCGCCCTTTTTGATAATGATGTGTTTGTGCCATAAAAAATCGACTTTCCCGATTACCTGACTGGGACAAGCATTGATACATTGCCAGCACGCTTTACATCTGCGAGTGTATGCCAAGATATAAGGCGTACTGATTTTTGACAGATGCTTTTGAAAATTCCTCATTATACTTTCTCCTTTGTACTGTCTTTTGTTATAAAAAGATCAATCGTAAATCAAATCGTGATACAATATTTCCAATCGTTTGCGAAGATGCTTCACGGCATAATGTTTTCTGGAAAGCAGAGTGTTCACAGCAATACCGGCGCTTTGAGCAATCTCTTTTACAGGAATACCGTCAAACTCAGTCAATTCAAATACCTCTCTTTGTTCGGGAGGCAGTTCGGCAAGAGCAGATTCTAACTCTACCCATACTAACGAACGCAGGTATTCCGTTTCCGGAGAAGGATACCTTTCGTTATCAAAGAGTATCTCTGAAAAATCGTTTGACACTTCGTCATCAGATTCATCACTGTAATAAACTGGCAATGTTTCCTCGCGTTTTTTAATTCCACTGTTGATAATAAGATTACGGGCAACTCTGTACAGCCATGCAGAAACCTGCTCAATGGGAGCCATTGTATTTTCAACTGTTTTCGTTAATTGATAGAAAACTTCCTGTAAAATATCATCCGCATCATCCTTGTCCGAAACCCTTTTAAGGATAAAGGATTTCAGTTTTGGACGATGCTCAACAATCAACTGCCCGACATCTTGTTTTTTTTGCTTACTCATTGTTTTTTGAAGTATTATTTTCATCAACATCGGAATCGAAATCATGCCTGCAAAACCGACCGCCTCGCATTGTGTCCATTCTTTTGTTGACAAACTCTTTTCTTTCTTCAGGCGTCATTTTCATCCATTTTTCACGCATGAATTTCCCGGCGTGCATTCTGCGTCTCATACTTCCATGCATCAAATGTCCTCCGCCAAAATGACCAAAGAGTACCCGCGAAAGAATAAGGAGACCCAGGGCTTGCCAATAATCAATTTCACCTAAGCCGAATATAGCCGGCATCAACCAATTCCACAACAACATAACTATGGCGCTGAATCCTGCAGCTATTGCCAAAATTACTATTGGTTTTAAAAAAATCAATTTTCTCATATCCTCTACCTTTTAATGATTATTAAATGATACTATCTACTAATGCAGACAAATGAGAAAGAAAAATATTTTATGGATTTCGGAATTTTTTGTGTATGTATAAAAAATTTGCAGAATTGAATCTATTATATATAACTTTCATAAAAGTAAAATAGTAAAAAAAATTCAAAAAAAATAAAAAAATTTTTATCTCCGCGCCTGTGCCGGCGTATAAGAAAGCAAAAAGATAAAAAAAGAGGTACTATGCTTTCTCATACTGTTTCACTTGCCTTATATGGCATAAATGCCGTAAAAGTTGAAATTGAGGTTGATATAATAAAGGGACTTCCGAATTTTACTATTGTAGGACTGCCTGATTCTGTTATAAGAGAATCAAAAGACAGAATCCGCTCTGCAATAGAAAATTCAGGGTATGAATTCCCTCCGAAAAACTTTATAGTAAACCTTGCTCCTGCAGGATTTAAAAAACAGGGCGCGAACTTTGATCTTCCCATAGCTATAACAATCTTGCAATCAACCGGACAGATAGGCTGCAATTTGGAACCCATACCGATGGTGGGAGAACTTTCCCTTGACGGAAGGATAAAGCCTGTGAAAGGGGTAATCTCAATGGCAATAGCTCTTTATAAATTAGGATATAAAAAATTTATTGTGCCCTTTAATAACAGATACGAAGCATCCGTAATTGACGGAATAGATATATTTCCTGTTGAAAATATTAAAATGGTTGTCGATTCATTGAACGGAAGACTTACACCTTTTAAAGAAAAGAGTTTTTATGACGAAAACAGTGATGATATTTACGATTTTAAAGATGTAAAGGGACAGGAATCTGCAAAAAGAGGTTTAGAGATAGCAGCAGCAGGGAGGCATAATATTCTTTTATATGGGGCTCCGGGTTCCGGGAAAACCATGCTTGCAAAAAGGATACCCTCCATTTTACCACCGTTAGATATGGAAAAAGCCATAGAAACAACCATGATACATTCCATATCAGGCGTACTGCCTGAAAAGGAGGGATTGATTAAAATCCCTCCTTTCAGGTCGCCTCATCATTCGGCATCTGAGGCTGCGGTTGTCGGCGGAGGAGTAAACCCGGGCGCAGGAGAAGTATCTCTTGCGCACAACGGCATTCTCTTTCTTGATGAATTTGTTGAATTTCAAAATAATGTAATACAAGCTTTGCGTCAGCCATTAGAGGATAAAGAAATAACTGTGGCAAGAGCTGCCGGTACTGTTACATTTCCTGCCGACTTCATGTTAGTTGCGGCAAGCAATCCATGCCAATGCGGTTATCTCTTTGATGAGGATATTGAATGTACATGCCCGGAACAGAAGATATATAAGTACTACCATAAAATAGCAGGACCAATTGTTGACAGAATCGATATTGAGGTTTTAGTAAACCGCGTTCCTTATAAGGATCTTATTGATTATTGTGAGAGTGAACCGTCACGCAATATAAAAACAAGAGTATTAACAGCAGTCGAAATACAAAAAAGACGATTTAGTGAAACTAATATATTATTCAACTCACGCATGAGCAACAGTGAGATTAGACGCTTTTGTAAAATAAGCAGTGATGATGAACTCTTTTTTGAAGATGCTGTAAAAAAACTTCATATATCGGCGCGGACATTTTTTAAAATACTTAAAGTAAGCAGAACAATTGCCGATCTTGATAATTCTCAAAATTTAGAGAGACGCCATCTCCTTGAGGCAATATCTTATAAAAATCTATATAGAAACTATAGAGTTTAAAATTTCCCTTTACATTATTTGTATTAATAGCCAGTCTGTATTAATTAATTTGCGTTATGATTAATTTATAGAATAAAAGAGGCTCTTATGACTCCTCCGGACCACTTCTTAACAGGATTATCCATTGGAGCAGTTTACTCATCCGTCTGCGGAATATTTTCACTTAAGAGAATACCCTATTTTATAGCATTCACTTTATGCGCTCTGTTTGCCATACTCCCTGATATAGACGCTTTCAGAGGAGTATATTCATCACCTGATCCGTTTATCGGACATAGAGGTATTACACATTCGCTGCTCTTTGTAACATTAGTCTCTATTATATCCATACTTCCATATCTTGCAGGAAGAGCAATAACAAGATATTATAAAAGTGAAAAGACATACGAAGAAAAAAAATTATTATGGATCGATCTCTTCCTTCTCTTGCTGTTTGCGGGAGTTTCACACTTAATATTGGATATACCTCAACCGCCGGGTATATGGGGAGGGATTCCCCTATTCTTTCCGCTAAAGATAAACGGTCAATTTGCGCGCATAGGCGGCTGGAATAAGATTGGATGGTATGATTACAGGATTACATGGATACTGTTTATCACAGTTTCAGTATCAATAGTTACTCTCATATTAATGATATTCCTGAAAAAAAATATATTTATTAAAAAGATATTATATATGAGCGTTCTGATTATCTCTGCTATATCATATATTTTAATTACAAGTACAATTGCAAACTCATCATACAAAAATTCAAAAGAGTGGAATGAGTCGCAGAGCAAATATATTGACACTCTTCCCGAATGTTTCAGAAAGGCTGCTGTTCATGGCAGAACGTATATTCTTAGAATAATAAAGTAGATAATTAAAAAACGACTATATCAGAAGCTCTTTAACTTCTTTCAACGACAGCGCTTTTTTGACATTGTAATATCCGGTAATGCTTCCGTTTTTCATAACGGCGACATGGGTCGCAAGTTTTTCAGCTACAATGCAACGGTGGGTTGCAATAAGCATTGTCTGGGTCATTAATGAAAGAAGTTTCAAAATCTCAAATGCAGACGCTCGGTCTAAATTATTCAGCGGTTCGTCAAGCAAGAGAAAAGCAGGTTCTCGCGCGAGTATCCCGGCAAGGGCAGCTTTTTTCATCTCTCCCGACGAGAGTTCAAGCGGGCTCGATGTGGCGTATTGTTCAAGGTTGAATTTTTTAAGCCATTGCAAAGCGGCATTGTATTTTTCTTTGTCCGAAAGGTGTTCGGGCAGGCTTATCATTATATCATGAGCCAAGTCGGGCATTATAAACTGGTACTCAACGGGGTTGAAGAGGCAGCCAATGGAATGTCTGATAGCTTTTATGTTTTTTTTAGCGCGGCGGATTCCCATGACCTCAATGAATCCCTGTCCGTCAAGAAGTCCGTTTATATGAAGCAGTAATGTTGATTTGCCGCTGCCGTTTTCGCCTATAAGGGCGACGCGGTGTCCCTCTTGTATTGTCAGGTTTACGTTTGAAAGCGCAATCTTGCCGTCAAGATAAGAATAACTCAGGTTTTTAATTACCAGCGCATCCATTATATTTTGATGTTCGCAGTTTGAATGAATATATCCGCAAAGGCTGCACTTGCCATGACGCAGACAGACAGCAGGTCTTTGACTGCAAATCCGTTCCTCGCGTATATAGTGACGTTATGGTCATACAGGCGCGAAGCTAACGCAGCCTGACTGTGCTGAAAAGAGTAGAGTTCTTTCATGATGAGGTTGCGTACATAGTATTTCGGTACTAAAAGTTTTTGTTTTCCTGTAAGTTCTATGCGAAGCTGCACCCCTACTGCGGCGGCTCTGACATTTCTTTCGAAAGAGGCAAGACTCCTTGACAGAAGAAGCAGAAACAGCTTAAGCCTCTGTACAGAGATAAACTTCAGACAAAAAAGAAATCCGCCCCTGCCGAGCCACGAGCTTGCTGCAAGTGATATATTAAATATCAGTATTATTTTAAAAAGGGTCAAAAATTTATCGGCTGAAAGGGTCATGCCGGGGAAAAACATAAAGACAAAAAAGACGGCTGCAAAAAAAAACATTGGAATATTTTTAAAAAAAAGCGCTGTGGAAGGCATACCTCCCGAATAAATCATTATTAATGTTAAAAAAATCGACACAACCACATACAGCTGCAAGTTCTGTGCCGGAATGAGCGTATGAAATAACAATAGAAAGAATGCGGCTAATTTTGCTATGTGCATGGCAAAGCCTCAATGAAATTAAGACCGTCATGGTCAATGTATTCTTTAATTTCAAAACGCGCGTCTTTTAAAAGCTTTTCAAGCGCGTCTTTATCGGGCATCATGTCGCGACATACGGGAGATGAGAGGCTGCTGTGAAATTTGTTGAGTGAAGCCGTATCTGCAAGGTGAAAGATGTACAGCCGTCCTGTTTCTTTGAGCAAAAGGCGGAATTTTTTCAATGCCGAGAGTTTATCTTCAACATGAGGAAACATCGCAAAAGCGATAACTGCGTCAAAAGAGGCCGGAGTCTCGTTGAGTTCCTCGACATAAGCTGTTTTGTATGATATGTTTTCTGCAGCACAAAATTTTTCAGATGCGGTTTTTATCATTTCTACGGCGCAGTCAACCGCGACGAGTTTACCCTCAGCGCCTATCTTTTTCAGAATGTGCGGAAACAATACACCGGTACCGCAGCCTGCATCTAATACTCTGCCGCCTTGCGGGCAATTTATGCGGTCGAATACGAATGACAGTGCGGCGTCTCTGGGATTGTTTTCCATATTGTCCCATGTATGGGCGAGGAGGTTGAAATAATTGTTTTTTTCCGAATACTTTTCCAAGTTAATAATCACTCCGTTAAATCATCACTTCTTTGCTCAAACAGGCGCAGCGAACGTCTTGAGATGATTTCGCGCGCAACCGGAACTACGATTGGTACTGTAATAAACATAAGAATAATTCCCGGCATTACTTTTAAAATTTGGTACACCCACCACGCAGCAGCCGGAACTCCAAACAGGGGCATTATATACAGGTAGAGCAATATTTGCAATGCCCTCTCTGTAATTTCGGCAATGACCAAAACCGCTATAATCGGCAGCTTCGTTCTGGACTTCAAAAACGAAATAATGCAGCAAAAGACTGCAAGCTCGGCAGCCATTATAAATGCTATTGGAGGGTACAGAGGCGGCATCCCCGTAAGCAATGCCGAAGCAAGCGGCGTTACCAAAGCGGCAATCAGGGCGTTTTTAATGTCCAGAAAAAAAGCCCCTATGGCAAGGGGAATGAACATCGGTAAAAAAGCCGAACCTATGCCAAGCATATGAAAAATCATGGGCGTAGTAATACCTAACGCAGAAAAAATTACGCATAAAAGCATATTATTTGTATCAATGGATTTTTTCATAATGAATATCTCACAGTTCTATATTGGAGCTAAGAAGCTCAAACGCCAGATTTTTATAGCGCAATATACTTTTTCCCAAATTTGCTATAGCTCCGGATATATGGATATGAAAAACAAAAAGATACTTTTGTCAAGCCTATTGTAATATTTTTTTAAAAATTGTGTTATCTCATTTACAATCGGACAGTAGAGGTATTGCCTTGTGTCATTGAGTACAGGCGGCGATTTGTATATACATAACATAACTAATGTCATAATATTTATCATTAATTACACAAAAAATAAAAAAATATTATTAAATAGCACGATTTTAAATAAAATATTATTGACAAAAACCTATGTCCCTATTTAAGATTTAAGAAAATCAAGCCTCTCTATACAGACGGCAAAATAAAATTAAAATATGGAGGATAAATGAAACCATTACTTAAAGCATTTTTCACAATTACATTATGTTTTGTGACATCGTTTGCTTTTTCACAGGAAGAGCAAGATGATAAAGAAGATGCAAAAAATCTACGCTCCGGAAGTATTATTGTAACAGGTAAAAAAACAGAAACCGGAACAGTTTCTGTTATTGACGGCAGCGCCGTTAAAGAAACAACAAAGACCGATGCCATAAACCTTATTTCAGAGAAAGTTCCCTCTTTTCATAATGGCAACAACCGCATCATGGGTTTTGGACTATCCGCCAGCGGCGCAGCCGCAATGACTATTCGCGGCGCTGGACTTTCTGTGGCAGGCCCCAGCACAGGTCTTCCCATACTCATAAACGGGCTTGATGCGGGCATGATGGTAAACAATCATCAGATAGCCGATATTTTTTCAATGAAAAATATTGACCGCATAGAAGTCTTACTCGGACCGCAGCCTGTACTTTACGGTGACAGCGCATTAGCCGGTGTTATCAATATCATCACAAAGCGCAGAGAAACAGACGGATTCAACACCGAAATAGGCGGTTCTTACGGTTCGTGGAATACAACCGATGATTATGTCATGCACAACGGGAAAATTTCCGCTTTTGATTACGGCTTCTCATATAACTTCCGTTACACGGACGGCGCGAGGAAACAAACAATAAATACTCCTACACGGGGTAACGTCGAGTTTGATTCCCGCTACAAAAGCCACAACGGAACTTTTCAGCTCGGATATGAGGTCAATAAAAACTGGTACACGGCGGTTAGCGGCTATTTGATGAATATGGATATTCACGATCCGGGCGGAAAAGGATATGGGACAGCGGCAGCCACTACGCGGGATAACCTTGAGTATTTTGACGTAACGCGCGGAGGGGGTACGCTTTCAATAAACAACAATTACAATAAACTTACAGGTTCTTTGCAAGTCTATTACAATATGGGCAAACATGAGGCATACAGGCCCGGGCGAGTTGCACCGGAGAGAGATACGTATGACTCGTTCGACCAGATGTTCGGCGCAAAACTCAAAGAAAAAATATCGTTCGATACGGGCACAAGCATTACAGGCGGCGCAGAGTACAGAAGGCACGGCGGCCGCGCGAAGAACCGTGCACTAACTGGTGGACGCGTCTATATAGACAACGAGTACATAGACGAGGGTTCGGGATTTGCGCTCGCTGAGCAGTCTCTTTTTAATGACATTTGGATTATATCTGCAGGCGGACGTTATACGCATCACTCCGAGTCTGGTAATTTGGGCTCATGGCAGGCAGGTACTTTGGTAAATCCTCTGCGCGGCACAAAACTGCATTTTCAATCTGCAAGAGGATTCAAGTCTCCGGGTATTATGCAGTACTATAACACGATGATAAGCAATGCTCCGACGATGATAGAATCCGGCAAAAACCTAAAGACCGAAACCTACACCTCTTTTGAGGCCGGAGCCGAACAGAATCTTTTTGACATTGCAACAGTCTCTGTTACAGGCTACAGAATATATACCGACAATAGGATATATTTTCAGTTTGGGGCGCCCCCTCTGCCAATGTGGTTTAATGGCGATAAATTCAACTATAACGGCGTTGAGTCATCCATTGACGTAAAACCTGTTAAACAACTTACGCTCACAGGCGGGTATAGCTGGATAGACATACGGGGCGGCAATAGCTGGAATGATATACGCGCCGACGGCAAAAAACTCTTGGTTAATGTTCCAAAGCATAAGGCAATAGGAGCTGTAAAATTTGAAATTGCAGATTTTATGATTGTTTTAAACGGACAATATGTAAAAGATATTTACCAGTCAGCGTCATCTAAATTAGATAACTTCTTTGTCCTTAACTCAAAGATTGCATATACATTCCTTGAAAACTACAGGGTCTTTGTTGATTTTAACAATATAACAGATAAAGAGTATGTAGCGTTCAGAAACGGCGTTTACGATTACCCAATGCCGGGATTTAACTGGCGTGCAGGAGCAAGCGCATCATTTTAATATTATGTTATTGTCCTGAAACAGGCTTACGCTGAACTTGGGATTTAAGAAACGATTTTGAAGTATGAAGGAGTTATTCATTATTAGCTAACAAAACGTCAAATTATCACAAAATTTCTTCAACATGGGGCTAAGAGGAGCTGCCCAAATCTTGTGCAGCTCCTCTTCTTTTTAGCTGCGCAAGATAAGGGGACCAGCCCCCACATCATAAACATTATTGGATTGAAAAATATCCATATATTCATAAGACAACGCAAAAATTTATTGATTTATCGTACGGGGGCTGTAACAACAACACTTAAGGAGACTTATAACATGGATATAAAGCAGCGTATAGAGAATATGGTCAATCAGATAATAAATGAAGAGCTTGGCGGGAATATAGATAAAGATAAATTACATTCAATTGCAGATAAAATCATCGGAGAACTTTCGACATTAGTTACGCCGTCTGAGCTTGTACTGCTAAAAATGTTATCAGAGGAGAAAACTAATAAAGAGATGGCAGTGGTCTCGGTAATAGGTCAGGATTCGGTAGGAATCGTAGCTGAGGTTACAAGGATTCTTGCAGAAAATCATGCAAATATAGAGAGCATGACGCAGGCAATTGTAAGCGGATACTTTGCCCTGATACTTACAATTGACGTTTCATCAATAAAAGTAACTATTGATAAACTCCAGCAATTGATGGATGCGGCGGCAGATAAAAAAAATCTGAAAATATATATTCAGCATGAAGATATATTTAAAAGCATGAACAGGATATAGGTATTGCCATGAATTTTGAAGTATCCGAAATACTTGAAACAATAAAGATGAACTCTTTGGAAAACTTGGATGTGCGCACAGTTACGCTCGGTATAAGTCTTTTTGATTGCATAAATAATTCAACGGTGACAACGGCGCAGAATATAAGAAAAAAAATGTTAAAACATGGAGAAAATCTTGTTAAAGTAGCAGACAGTGTTGCAAACAGATACGGTGTTAAAATAGTCAACAAGAGGATAGCTCTGACGCCGTTATCACTTATACTCGGCGAGCCAAGACCTATTGAGGAATACATTAAAGCCGCTAAGATAATTGACGATGCAGGTAAAGAGATTGGAATAGATTTTATAGGCGGATATTCCGCTCTCATACATAAAGGAATTACTGAGAGCGAGTCGGCGTTTATAGATTCCATACCATATATACTGTCAGAGACAGAACGTTTATGCAGCTCGGTAAATGTAGCTACAACAAAATCCGGCATAAACATGAACGCTGTTTTACGCATGGGAAAAATAATTAAACATACTGCAGAGCTTACCTCATCACAACAGGCTATCGGCTGCGCAAAACTTGTTGTTTTTGCAAATATACCCGAAGACAACCCGTTTATGGCAGGCGCGTTGCATGGAACAGGCGAAGGAGATTGTACGCTGAATATAGGCGTATCAGGTCCCGGAGTAGTATTTAAGGCTGTGCAGAGCCTGCCGAAAGATGCTGATTTTGAAATAATATCAGAGACAATAAAAAAGACTGCATTTAAAATAACAAGAATGGGAGAACTTGTCGGCAGAAATGTCGCTCAAGGGCTTGGAGTGTCATTTGGAATATTGGATCTTTCCCTTGCGCCAACACCGGCAATCGGCGACAGCGTGGCAGACATATTAGAAGCGATGGGTTTGGAAACATGCGGCACGCATGGAACAACAGCGGCGCTTGCGCTGCTTAATGATGCCGTAAAAAAAGGCGGCGCATTTGCATCATCATTTGTAGGAGGATTATCCGGCGCATTTATTCCTGTAAGTGAAGATGCAACAATGGAGAAGAGAGCTGCAGAAGGGAATCTCACATTTGATAAATTAGAAGCAATGACTTCGGTATGCTCTGTGGGACTTGATATGATTGCAATACCCGGAGACACAAGTACAGAGACAATAGCTGCAATTATTGCAGATGAGATGAGCATAGGCGTAATAAACTCAAAGACAACAGCTGTGAGGCTAATACCTGTACCGGGAGCAGTTGCAGGGAACGAGGTATCTTTCGGAGGTTTACTTGGTAAAGCGAGGATTATACCCGTACATAAAAAATCAGCAGAAATTTTTGTGAAGCGAGGAGGAAGAATACCTGCGCCTATTCAGTCTTTAAAAAACTGACAGATTATATTTATGCGGAAGGGGCAGGAATCGAACCTGCCGCTGCAATAAATTACAGCCAACGGTTTTGAAGACCGCGAGAACCACCGGATTCCATCCTCTTCCCTGATTTAATAAAGAAACAGCCTGATAAATTTTCAATAAAAAATAACTTGACATAATAGTTCTTTTCTACGTAATATACTATATAGAATTATATATATATTTATAAGGAGAATTATATGTTGGTAGAAACCAGGCAGATGGTACCTATTACACGGCTCCAAAAGGAACTCACTCAGACAGTTCGGGATTTATCGGATTCCGGGAATGCAGTATTTATATTAAAAAATAACAATATGGAAGCAGTATTGCTCTCTTATAGTGAATATGAGTATTTAAAAGAAATTGAGGAGATATATGAACAATTTGAGATTAAAAATTCTATAGAATCCCGATTGAAAAAATATAATCCAAAAAATAATATCCCATGGGAAAAGATCAGGGAAGAGATTTAGTCTATATAATCCTTTATCTTTTTAAAACAGCCACTCTTGGCAAGCCTGCATAATCATTAAGCACTGACACTGTAAATCCGTGCTTTTTACCCTTACTGCGAACAAATTCTTGCTGGTCGCTGCCGATTTCAAGCAGAAGCACGCCGTTGTCTTTGATATAATTAATAGAGTTCTTAATAATATCTTCTATAATTTTCTTTCCATGATTTTCCGCAAAAAGCGCTGATTCGGGTTCAAAGCTTAAGTCTCTCTGCATCTTATCTTTTAGATTGATGTCAATATAGGGAGGATTAGAAACAATCATGTTAAATCTAAGTCCCTTAAAGGGAGCAAAAAGATCGCCTTCAAAGAATTTAATTTTTTTCGGACCAAGTATATTATTGGAATTTTTCCTTGCTGTTTTTAAAGCCTTGCCTGATATATCCGAAGCATAAACATCCAAATCCTGCCTGTTATGCTTTAATGCCACAGCAACAGCGCCTGAGCCTGTGCACAGGTCCAAAACCATACCGCCGGTCTCACCCCAATAGACCGCCATATCAACTAAAAGTTCTGTTTCGGGACGCGGGATAAGAACATCTCTGTTTACAATAAATTCAAGCGAATAAAATTCTTTAACGCCGACTATATAGGCTACAGGTTCAAACTTTAACCTGCGCGCAGTATATTTTTTTATTTTTGAGATTTCTTTACTGTCCAGCGCCCTGTCTCTATGTGAGACAAGTTTATATCTGTCAATATCAAGCACAGAAGAGATTAAAACTTCCGCATCAAGTGAAGGGGTCTCAATACCTTTTTCTTTAAAAAGGAGTGTAGTATCTTTTACAATATCACCTAAAAGCAAAACATTACCTTACATTTTATATTACATTACTATCTCAAATCTTTAAGCAATGATTCATTTTCAAATTTCTTGAGACTATTAATGAGTTCATCCATCTCCCCTTCCAATACCTTTTCAAGGGAGTATAGAGTAAGTCCTATTCTATGATCTGTAACTCTTGACTGGGGATAGTTATAAGTTCTGATTCTTTCGCTTCTATCACCCGAACCTACCTGTGATTTTCTCATCTGTGATTCTTTTGCCTGTTTTTCTGCATTATTTTTTTCAAGGAGTCTGGCGCTCAAAACCCTTAAGGCTTTAGCTCTATTCTTTATCTGCGACTTTTCATCCTGACATGTCACAACCATACCTGTAGGGATATGTGTAATCCTTACGGCAGAATCGGTAGTATTTACAGACTGACCTCCATGACCTGACGACCTGTAAACATCTACTCTGATATCATTGGGATCTATAACAAGCTCGTCCTCTTCCGCTTCGGGGAGAACTGCAACCGTAACAGCAGATGTATGAATCCTTCCCGAAGCCTCTGTTTCAGGAACCCTTTGAACCCTGTGTGTCCCGGACTCATACTTAAAAGCATCATAGGCTTCATTGCTTTTAATAGAAAATGATACCTCTTTAAATCCGCCGATTTCATTTGTATTCACTTCAAGATACTCAACCTTCCATCCCTTAGTTTCGGCGTATCTTGTGTACATTCTGAAAAGATCCGCTGCAAAGAGAGAAGCCTCATCACCGCCTGTACCAGCCCTAATTTCAATAATAATATCTTTTCCCGAATTAGGATCCGCAGGGATCAGCATAATCATCAACCTGTCATTAAGCTCTTTTATTTTATCCTCTAATGAAGTTATCTCTAAAGAAAGCATCTCTTTCATTTCAGGATCATCTTCCGACTTTATGAGTTCTTTACTATCCGACAGATCCTTAACACACTTATTATATTCATTTATCTTATTTACAACAGGTGAGAGCTGTGAGTGTTCTTTATTCAGTTCTCTAAAAACTTTCTGGTCAGATACCACCTCAGGATTACTTAGCTGTTTTTCAATCTCTTCAAATCGATGTTTAATCTCATTTAACTTTGCATCCATACATTTCCTCAATGAAAAAATGGGGCTGTCCAATAAGTAACAGGCAGGCAATCCGTTACATTATTACGTCATCGCGAGCCGTGTTTTAAGTTCGTTAGTAAGACAGTGCAAACTCGGCGTGGCGATCCAGTGGATAAATTAAAACTCTGGATTGCCACGCGCAGGTTACACAATCTATACTCAAACGAGCTGAAGCGCTCGCAATGACGCAGGTATATACTAATCGTTTACTCTTGTTACTTATTAGACAGCGCTGTTGAGTAAACTCTATCGCTCCCGGGAGGACTCGAACCACCGACACACGGTTTAGGAAACCGCTGCTCTATCCACCTGAGCTACGGGAGCAGTTTTATTAACTTAGGAGTAAAGATTTTTTCTCCTGGAAGCAATTATGCGTTGAAAATCCCGGATATTCTTAACTACTATTTTATCCTCATAGAGATCAATTTTGTCAACACGCGCTAAATGTGTCAATTCTTTTTGCGCATCTGCAGGAGCCATACCAGCCCAACTTGCCACCTGCTGAATTGTTGTATATAGAATTATCTCGCCCTCTAAGTCATATTGCGGATTCTGTTCTGCAAGCATAATTAGTACATCCATAACCTTAACCAAGGGTTCTTCAAGGAGAAGAATCATCAATCTCCGTTTTGCATCATATATACGTTTTGAAAATATTAAAAGAAGTTTATATGCTAATTGAGGATTTCCCTGCAGAAGCACATCAAAATTATCCCTATGAAATTTTAAAACTCTGACATTATCTAAAGCAATAATAGTTGCAGATCTTGGTTCTTCTTCAAGAATTGCCATCTCTCCGAAAACATCGCCCGGTCCAAGGACATCTACAGTCTTCTCCATATCATTGATTATTTTTGAAATTTTTACCCGCCCTTTCTGAATAAAATAAAATTCATAGCCGGGTTCAAATTCACAAAAAATAATTTGATTTGGAAGATATTCTGCCCCAAATCTGCCAAAAAATTTTTCGTCAAGCTCAAACATAAATTCACCTAACTCTTTTTTTTAGGCGGTTTAAAATCAAAATCGTTAAAATCATCAATTTTATCTCCATCAGAAAGGAAATTATCCATTTCATTATATGTATTAGAATTATTATTATCAAAATTTGTGTCAAAGCTGAAATCATGTTTTGTATCTTTGTCTGAAGCTAATGTTTCATCAAAATTGAATGAGTCATTATCCGTTGTGAAATCCGATAAAATGTTATCCGAAGATGTTTTTTTCTGTTTATCAGATGAAACTCCGCCTAAACTGATATCTTTAATTCTATCCATTGCAAGCTTTGAATAATCCGTATTAGGATAGTATTCCATATATTTCTTAAATGCATAAGTAGCTTTATTATAATCACCGGCTTTATAATAATGCTCTCCTATTCTAAATAGTTCAACATCAGGATGGATATTATCGCTTTCTCCCAAGACTGTTCTGACAGTCTTATTTAATTTTCTCAATTGATTGCTAAATACTCTCAGCATCTTCTTTACAACATTTACATTGCGGAGTATCATCCTTTCAAAATCAGCCATTGTAAGTAATAGTATAACAGTATCTCCAATTGTCTGAGCTGTCTCCTCTCTCGGATATTTTCCAAGAGCTGATTTTACTCCAAAAAATTCACCCTGCCTTACCTCTTCTTTTATCTCCTCGCCGGTATCAATTTTAGTATATGTCAGTATCACACGACCTGATTTTAGTATATATATATACTCACTCTTATCATTTTCAAAATATATAATCGAGCCGGACTTATAGCTCCTTGTAATTATACTGCTTTGAAATCCGCCAGCCATTACTACTCCTTATTTAAATTAAATATCTACAGGCATAAACGGGTACTCTTTTTTAAATCCCACAGCCCTGTTTATTCTTTTTAAAAGACCCTTTAGGTCGCCAATAACAACTTTTTCTTTTCCAGCTACTGCTAAATTCTGGTATTTAACGCCAAGAGAATCAAACAGCGATGAAAATTCTACATCTCCATAAGCAGGCAAACCATTAATAACTACAAGCATAATGTCTTTTAATTCGGCAGAAACTACAGAATTAATATAAGAACCGCCTCTATCCTTAACAACAATTAAATCTGCAATATTTCCCTCTCTAATATCTCCGGAGTCGTAAAGCCTGAAAGCCTTAGCAGGATTAACTGTTACCATTTTATAGATTAATTCATCGCTTAATTCCGAGCCGTAAAGTTTTTTATACAAATTTTTCCCGAAACGCATTTCATATAGTAAATTTTCTCCTCCGGACATCGGTGAGTCTGTACCTATACATACATTGATTTTTTTGTCAAGGAGCATCTTTATGTTTGTAGTTTTATTAAACATAAACATATTTGAGTCGGCGCACCATACTACAGAGGCATCCTTCTTTTTTATTAAATCCATATCTTTTTCAGAAAAAGCTATCCCATGAATCAATACAGAGTGATCTCCTAAACCGCCCTTTTTATCTAAAGTTGTAATATCATTTACAGTCTCCGAATCAAATCCCTCCGATATATGCGTAATAAACGGTATATCATTATCAACAGCCTTTTTATACTCAGCCTCAATTCCATCACCCCATGCAAGCGCAAATGATGCTATGGAATGGGCAAGAGCATAATCCCTTATAGCCTTTGTAGGAAGTATATCATAGAATGGCGCTGCTACAAAATGAGGTATATGGTCGGATACGGTTGTAACCCCTGAAATAAGGTTCCTGTATGCGGCAAGTAAATAAAGATCCCTGTTCTCTATCTGCTGCCTCTCTTGATATACCGGGGAACTCTTTAAGTCATTATCCCATGGGAGCCAATTTTCATAAGGACCATTACCTACTTTCGGATAGTAATTTCCTAAGAGATGATCATGTGAATTGATTAATCCTGCTGAAATTACCCCGCTTACATTAATAGAAGTATTGGTATCAACAGATTTATTAGAAACTGAAGATATTCTCCCATTTTCAATTAATATATTAGCCTTTTCAGTAGTTTTATCAGGGTTTAAGATGGTCATTCCTGAGATTAGCCACTTTTTCATTGTAAATTCCTTATAATATTCTTAAAGTATATTCATAGATATAGAAAAAAGAATTTAATCTGCAAGTCAAGCAAAATAAAATTGATACTAATATAAGTAGAAAATATTATATTTTAACCCTTTTTAGGGAGCAGATTTAGCGGATTTTCCGGTTTTCCCATATAATCAATTTGAAAATGCAATGTCATATCCTCACTAATATTCCCTATTTTAGCACCTTTTTTAATTTTATCGCCGGATTTTACATTAACTTCCATAAGATTTGAATAAACTGTAATATACCTTTTTTCATGTTTAACAACAATATATTTTCCATAACCTCGCATATACCCAACTTTACCTACAACCCCGCTCTCAGACGCTATAACATCTCCCTTAGGATTCCCTTTAATGACCATCCCTATGGAATTAACGCCATCTTCGCCGTCTTTACTATATCCGTTTACTTTTTTTAACGGCCATGAAAATTGCGGATTTTCACCGTTATCATTATTTTTTTTAGGCAGGTTGTTATCATTCTTTATAACAGTATTTTCCGAAGGGATTTTGAGCTTCATCCCTGTAAAAATCTTTGAATTTTCATTGAGGTTGTTTATTTCTAAAATTCTATCTATATCAATCTTTGATTTCTTTGCAATGCCGTATGTGGTATCACCCTGTTTTACAATATAATAATTATATTCGGTTGGATTTCTTTGAGTTGAATTTTTATCTTTCTCTTTGACATTAGATTTAGTTGTTTCTTGTTTACTATTTTGTTTAGAACTTCCGGTCTTTCCATAGGCTTTCTCATTTTGTGTTATGTCTCTATTATCTCTTAGCGCCTCTTTTTTATCATCTGTCTTATAAACTTTTACATTACTCTCTGCCCTTTTAGAATCAGCACTGTTTTTTTTATTTGAGAAAGCATCATTGCAAAAAAACAGATACATTAAAAGAGCAGCAACAAATGTAATAGATTGCGCTCTTATCCTCACCTTTTACCTCAAACCATTTCAAATGGCCATAATATCCCTTATTCATATTATCGTTACGTGAATCTTTATTGTTTAGCAAAAAAAATTTTTTTTATAAGAATATGGAAAAATTTTTAGATTAGATATGGATAAAATTATACATCTAAATTAGTCTCAGTTGAAGTTATAACAAACTTCCCATGTCTGACATTCTTTATGGATAGTATCATGTCGGCAAGGGACTTTAGAACACCGGCCTTGCCTTTTAGAATAAGAACTTCTAAGCAGTTATGAGCATCAAGATGTATATGGGTTGTAGATACTATATTCCGAAAATAGTCATGCTGCAAATGGTTTAGTTTATCAGATATATCTCCGTGGTGGTGATTATAAACTATTGTTAGTGTACCGAAAGATTCCGAATCCGGATCCTCTATCTGCTGTGATACAAGTTCATTCCTTATTAAATCCCTGATTGCCTCAGATCTGTTCACATAGCCTTTATCCAAGATATGGGCATCAAACTTTGTAATGAGCTTTTCATCAATCGAAACGCCGAACCTTACAATATTTTTATCTATCATTACATTTTCTCCGCAATTTATCAAAAATTAAATAATATTTACAGATACTTAATTCTATAAATTGTTTACAATACAATAAAAAAATAGTATAAATAATACTTTTTATATTATGATTGACTTTAAAACTATAGCGCTATGGCATTAAAAATGAAAAGATCAAAACCATATACTGGTATTGCGGAAATCTACGATTATATGCTTCGCCATGTTGACTATGAGCAATGGTATCAATTTATACGAAGTATAATGCTGTTATATATTCAAAATCCTGCGACAGTTTTAGAGCTTGGATGCGGTACAGGTAAATTCGGAGCAAAATTTTCATCCGACGGCTATCAAATATTAGGTATTGACAGGTCTCTTAGTATGCTCAATATGGCAAAGACAAGAGCTTTTGGAAATTTTAGAATAATCTGCGCTGATATAAGAAACTTCTATTTAAAGAGAAAATTCGATTTTATATTCAGCGTTCATGACACTATGAATTATCAACTTACAGATGACGGAATAAAAGATATTTTAAAATCCGCTAAAAATGCAATGCATACAAACAGTATTTTTATGTTTGATATTACAACCGAGTATAATATAGAAAAAAATTTTAACAACAAAACCACATCTTACAAAAACAGAGGGATAAATGTTGAATGGACCAATAAATATGACAGGAATAAAAAATATATAATATCATCATTTAAAATACATCATGACAACGGGAAAGTTTATAAAGAAGAGCATGTACAGAAGATATATTCTCAAGGCGAAATTGAATCTTTACTGAACAGCGAAGGCTTTGAGATTTTACGTATTTGCAGCGACTATACATATAACAGCCCGTCAACAGATACGGTTATGATAAATTTTATTACAAAAAAAAGAGATTAAGTATGAGTTCATTGATATTTGTCTTCGGATTGCTTATAGGTATAGCGGTTTTTTTTTATCTGTATTCGGCAGTTAAAGATGGTCGAAAAAAAATAAGTAAACTTATTACTGCAAAAGATAAAGAAATAAAAGAATATGTTGAGCCGGAGAAAGTAGGATTTAGAGGTATAAGATCCGTCCCTCCGGGCGAAAGAATCTGTCCCTTATGCGGTTCGGTACTCACTAAATATGAAGGACTCTATGCGTCAAAGATTATTGAAAATTCCGAAAAGAAAATTTTAATAATGGGATGTAAATATTGCTTTAAGGATGAGTGACAGAACCTTTACAGTCACAAACTTTTTTTAAGCAAATCAATAAGATAGGGCATAAGCTGTTTTTTTCTTGATACAACTCCTTTCATTATGAAAGTATTATTGTCGAATTTCGGATAATGTACTTCCTTGATAAAATCATGATCGCCTATTATAAGCAGCAGGCTGTCCAAATCGGTTATATCTGTAATCATAAGCGCGGCAAATAAAAGGTCTTCCTTTGATCTTAAAGCTGCCATCGCCTCGCTTATTTCATCTTTGCGTTTTTGTATTTCATTGAAAGACGCTACCTCAATTTGGCTCACACTGTAGCCTTTGCCGTTATAGTCGTATTTTTTCATGTCCATGCTTATAATATCCAACGCCGATTTCCCCGCTACCGCAGACGACGAGTACATGATGTCGGAGCCGAGTGTCGTTATATCAAGACCGGTTATGCCTGATAGAAATTCAGCCATCTCTTTATCTTCTGCAGTTGCGGTGGCAGAGCGCAGAACCAATGTGTCGGACAATATGCCGGATAAAAGTATAGAGGCAATCTCCTTTGAAGGCGTCAGTTTGTTGGATAAATAAAGTCCGCTTACGATAGTGGCGGTAGAGCCGACAGGTTTGTTTATAAAAGTAATCGGATTATTTGTATATATATTCCCAAGTTTGTGGTGGTCTATAATTTCAAGTATGTGGTAGTGCTCTATTCCTGCTATTGCCTGTGAACTTTCATTATGATCAACCATTATTATATCTATATTCGGTTCCCTTACAAGATTGCCCTGCGAAATTACGCCGATAACTCTGTTCTCTTCATCTATTACAGGCAGTGCGCGTGACGCTGATTCTGAGATCATCCATTTGACATCTTTGATAAAACGCTCTTCTGTTAGAGGGGTTATATCATAATCGCTCATGTATGAAACCGGAGTCGAGTAAAGAGCGAGTGTCGATGTCGTTACAGTGTCATAAGGAGACAGAATGACCGATACTCCGTTCTCTTTCGCGCGCTGAGCCTGTTCCTTTGTGATTGAATGTTTTCCAGTTACGATGAGGCAGTGATATTGCGATTCTATGACATAATCCTGAACTTCTTTTCTGTTGCCTACCATAATGATACAGTTCTCTTTGGGAACGGTGGAAGAGTGGGCTTTCACAGAATCCATATCCGACGCGGCAACAACTATCTGCGCGTTAAAAACAGATGCAGGGCTGTCGGAACTAACAAGTTCGCCATTAATAGTCTCGGAGAGAAGGTTTAACGATGTGGGAATAACAGGTCTGCTGTGCGGATTTACCTTTTTCAAGACGTTTTTAGCAAAAGCATTGTAATGCAGAGTTGAGTTATAACAGCCGTTTTCGTCAACAATGGGCAGCATTTTGTGACCGCTGCTATTTAATAATTCGAGGGCATCCCAAAGTGATGCATCTTTATGTATCGTAAGCGGCTCGCGGCTCATGTAAGCGCTTACCTTTGGAATGAGATCGCTCAAGAACTCCGGCTCAGGCACATTGAAGCGTTCGAGAATGTACTTCGTCTGAGGGTTTATTTTACCTGCCGCAACCGGAAAGCAATGGGCATAGCCTTGAAGCCTTTTGAATTCGGCATAAGCTATTGAAGATACTATCGAATCGGCGTCCGGATTGCGGTGACCTATTACGTATATTTTTCTATCATTATCCATTGTTTTACCTGTTATGTTTTGATCTTCTTCCCTGCCTTTATTTATGTCTTTCACTCCCACTCAATAGTCGAAGGGGGCTTTGACGATATGTCATAGACTACCCTGTTTATCCCGCGAACCTCATTAATAATTCTATTTGATATACGTCTTAGCAGATCCTCAGGGAGATATGCCCAGTCGGCAGTCATAGCATCAACGGAGGTTACTCCGCGTATTGCAATTATATTTTCATAAGTTCTCTTGTCACCCATAACTCCGACAGATTTTACAGGGAGATAAACGGCAAATATCTGCCAGAGCTTATTATATAAGCCGGAACTTTTTATCTCTTGCACAAGAATATCATCTGCGTGTTGAAGAGTCTTAATCCTCTCTTCCGTAATATTTCCAAGAATACGAATAGCAAGTCCCGGCCCGGGAAAAGGATGTCTGTTTATAAATTCATCGGATATGCCCAGTTTAATTCCAAGCTCTCTAACCTCATCTTTAAACAACTCTTTCAAAGGCTCAACAACTCTGCCTGTTTTTATTAACTTTAAAATCTCCGAAACTCTGTTGTGATGGCTCTTAATAGCATCGGACGGTCCCTTGACGGATACGGATTCAATAACATCGGGATAGATAGTCCCCTGCGCTAAAAAGTCAAATTTGCCGATTTTTTTTGCCTCCTCCATAAATACGGAAACAAACTCTTTCCCAATAATCTTTCTCTTCTTCTCAGGATCTTCAACATTCTTTAACTTGCTAAGGAATCTTTTTGATGCATCAACATATATAAGGTTAAGTTTCATGGTCTTGCCGTATCTGTCAATAACCTCCTCTGCCTCATTTTTTCTAAGCAGACCGTTATTAACAAAAACGCAATAGAGTCTCTTCCCTATAGCTCTATGTAAAAGCTCCGCTGCAACTGAGGAATCAACACCTCCCGAAAGACCAAGCAGAACAGTACCGTCACCTACATCTTTTTTTATCCCTTCTATTGAAGATTGAATATATGAGTCCATGGTCCATGCAGCTTTGAGTTTACAAATGCGGAATAAAAAGTTATGCAAAACTACTCCTCCCTTTGTTGTGTGAAATACCTCAGGGTGGAATTGTACTCCGTAAATATTCTTTGCTCTGTTTTCTACTGCTGCAAATTCGCAATTATCGGATGACGCCGTCACCTTAAATCCGTCAGGTATGGAAATAACTTTATCGCCATGACTCATCCATACCTGTTCTTTCTTCCCCAGACCCTTAAATAACTCTGACTTTTCTTTAATGGTAATAACAGCTCTGCCGTACTCCCGTGAATCGGAGCCTATTACATTTCCGTTATAGGCATCTACAATAATATAAAATCCATAACATATACCCAGAACAGGAACTCCAAGGTTGAATATTTCATCAGATACTTTAGGAGCTCCCTTTTCATATATAGATGAAGGTCCGCCCGAAAGGATAATTGCCGACGGTCTATTTTTATCCAAGTATTCGCCTAAATGATGATAAGTGATAATTTCGGCATATACCTTTAATTCTCTCACTCTTCTTGCAATCAACTGTGTATATTGCGAGCCAAAATCAATGATCAAAACCCTTTCATTTGAGATTCTATTATTCGAGACTCTATTATTCGAGGCGGAACCATCTCCTTTTTTCATATTTTATTTTCCAATTTATTTATATAATTCATAAGACCCGTTTCTTTAATTTCTTTATTTTTGTCGGATATCTTTGCTTCCGTTTTTTTTCTGTAATCGATCATCTTCTCCGTAAGCGCAGGATTACTCAGCGCTAAAATATTAATAGCAAAAAGCGCCGCATTTGCCCCGCCGGATTTACCTGCCGCCATAGCGGCAACAGGAATACCTGACGGCATCTGCACAATTGACAGGATTGAATCAAGTCCGCCTGCAATAGCAGTTTCAACAGGGACGCCTATTACTGGCAGTATTGTATGCGCTGCAACAACCCCGGGAAGATGAGCTGCCCCTCCTGCAGCTGCAATTATTACTTTTATTCCTCTCTTTGATACGTTTTCAACCCAATCTACAGTCTGCTTCGGCGATCTATGTGCAGATGAGACTATTACCTCAAACTCAACTGCAAATTGATTCAAAATATCAAAACAATCCTTTATCTTAGGTAGGTCCGAGTCGCTCCCAAGAATAATGCCGACCTCTGCCATTGTAATCCTCGCAAATATTTATATATTCTCAAAAAATTAATATTTTTTTATAAGAATAAAATTTTTTACTTAAACTTAAAAATTTTTACTTAAAATCATAACTTTTGTCAACTATAAACAATCTAATAATTATCAATAAATCTATATTTAATAATTTAATTCGACTTGACAAATTTAGAGTGCTTAATATTTTATACACTATTAATATTAAGGAGTTTAAAAATGAAAAGAAAAATATTTTTAACATTAATTACTCTTGTTTTTTCTACTGCGCTGTTTGCTCAAAGCACAACTCTTCACATTAAGGGCGGCGTGCAATATCCAAAAGATCCTGATAAAATCGGATTTGATTCGGCTCTAACATTTAATCTCGGATTAGATAAATATTTTACGCTTGGAGCAGAATCTGGTTTTGGGTGGCTAAAATGGAAAGATAAGAATGGAGAATGGGCTTCAGCACATGGAGGAGGTGCAGTGGTTGAAAAATCAAATTTATATTCTCTTCCTCTCCTTGCAGTTGCAACAGTCAGGCTTGCAGACATGATGGAAGACTATGGATTTATGCCATATATTACCGGAGGAGCAGGTTATTCATGGACATGGTTGCGTGATCCGGACTTTAAGACCAGGTTTGACGGATTTACATGGCAGGCTGTAGGCGGAGTAGAGATTAAGCTTGGCTCGGATTCAAATCTTGCGCTTGTCATTGAGGCAGGTTATAGAGGCGCAGCAGTAGAAAATTCAAATAAGCAGGAATTCGATATGACAGGTTTTATAGGAAGAGTCGGTATAAGTATTCCTTTAGTATCATCTAATGATAAATTTTAAGAAGAACTAATCTAAATATAAAAAACCCGCGCTTTAAATTGCGCGGGTTTTTTATATAATAAGACCCAAAATTTTTTAATCTCCGCCATAACAAACACTATTCCAAATTGAACTGCTGGGCATAGCCGGTGAAATCCAGCTTGTTCCATCATGGGAATATGCTGTTTTATAGCCGTTTGATACTGCTACAAAATTTTGAAATAGGTCGTCTATAGGATAAGGATCTTTGTCATGAGATTCGTCAGTTCCGCCTCCGCCTCCGTTGCCGCTGTCATTGCCGCAGCTAAGGATAGTGAAAAATAAAATTCCCAAAATTAATGTTTAAAAAACCGTTTTTTTGTTATTCATAGCACATTCTCCTTAGTTATTTATATAAAAATATTTATTGTTAGACATTTACGCCTAAGGTAAACACATAGTTTTACCTCTATTTTAGTTATGAAATAATTAAATATTTTACGTTGAGTTGTCAACAATTTTTTATATTGTGAATTAAATGTTAGCATATATATATATAAGTTTTTATATAAAATTATAGAAGAGACTTAAATCTTAAATGAGATTACTTCTATGAAAAAATATTAATATTACAATGAAAACTTAATCTGCCATAAACACCGGGTATGCAGATGACGCAGATTCTTTTTGTATTTTATGTCATTGCGAGCGCTTCAATCATGTTCAGTATAGATTATGCAACCTGCGCGTGGCAATCCAGAGTCTTAATTTATCCCACTGGATCGCCACGCCGAGTTTACATTATTTTACAATGAAACTTAAAACACGGCTCGCGATGACGTAAGAATGTAACTGATTGCCTGCTTGTTACTTATTAGACGGCTCCTTTTTTGTATTTTGAGCTGTTTTAAATAAACTTCAGGTAAATGCCTTGCTGAATACAATGTTTCTCTTGACAGCAAATAGATAGTGTAACATCCCCTGCATAATAAAAATTCCTGCAAGTTCTCCCAAACCTGCAGGAATTATAAAAAATTTCTAAATTAAACTTGCGGTCTTAGTCGTTACCGAAGTAACTGTAAGATCCCTTGAGACTTAGCATTAGCTTGAGCAAGCATCGCAGTACCACTCTGAACGAGTATCTGATTCTTTGTAAAATCAACCATTGTTTCAGCCATATCAGCATCTCTTATACGGCTTTCGGAAGCTTGAATATTTTCATAAGCATTCATTAAGCCCTTAGCTGCATGTTCCATTCTATTATAATATGCACCTAAATCTGCTCTCTGTTTTGCAATAATATGAAGAGCATTATCCATCACGCCTATATTCTTATTAGCTTCACTGGGTGTTGAAAGAGTTACAGGGTTGCCGATAGTATTTTTCAAATTCAAAGCCGTAGCTGTCATAGTTTGAATATAGATCCTTTTTCTTTGGTGCATATTTGGTCCCATATGTATCCACATTGAACCTGTAAGACTAACTCTTGCAAAATCACCTTGAAGAAGTTTCATTTTGTTAAATTCTGCCTGTGAAGCAATTCTGTCAACTTCATCAACTAAAGCTGAAACTTCTACCTGAATAAGCTGCCTGTCTTCAACTGAGTAGATACCGTTTGAAGATTGAATTGCAAGTACCCTTATCCTTTGGATAAGCCCTGCTACCTCGTCAAGATATCCTTCTGTTGTTTGAACTAAAGACATACCGTCTTCGGTATTTCTCTCAGCTTGTCTAAGACCAAGAACTTGTGTTCTCATCTTTTCAGAAACTGCCAGACCTGATGCATCATCACCAGCTCTATTGATACGCATACCTGAAGAGAGAGCCTCCATATTCTTATTTACGTTCCAGTGCTGAAATTTTAATACTCTGTTGGTATTAATTGCAGACATATTGTGGTTTATTATCATTCTGATCCCTCCCTGAATCATTTGATTTTCACCGGCATCCTTGCCGGATGAGCCAAAAATATTCTTCCCGACGTTTTTAGGTTCGGGATATATATCTAATATGTTAAATATGATTATAAGTGATTAAACGCATTTATTTATGATTATAAGTGATTATTTAAAAATATAATATAGATATTACCGGAAATATCATTTTTTTGCATATTTTCTCCTATTCTTATGTTCGGATTTGTATCCTCAAGCTGCTTAGTAAAAAAAATTTTATTCTTGAATAATTATATGAATAGTATGGTATGGGTACAAATTTTTCTTGATTTTTTGATTAAAGAAATGAATTTATATTTGCTTTTTCGGTATTTGTTCAAATTTATCAAATTTGGTTATACAAATTAATATTTAAAAAATAAAAATAATTAGGAGAAAAAAATGTTTAAAATTAAAAAAAGCATTCTTTTATTACTTATTTTTGTGCTGTCAATGTTCTGCATATTCTCTGCATGCAAAAAGGAACAGGCAAGTAATACTAAGAAGATTGTAGTAGCTACTGATGCTACATGGCCGCCAATGGAGTATATAGATGCAGATAGAAATATTGTAGGTTTTGATATTGATATTCTAAAGGCTGCCGGTCAAGAGGGAGGATTTGAAGTAGAATTTACTAATCAGCAATGGGATGGTATATTTGCAGGACTTGCAGGCGGTAAATATGATGCAATAATTTCTTCCCTGACTATAACCGATGAAAGAAAAAAGACTATGGATTTCACTATACCATATGTTACTTGTGGTCAGATACTTGTAGTAAAAAAAGAGAATAACAGCGTTACTAATCTTTCTCAATTAGAAGGAAAAAAAGTAGGAGTACAGGGAAATACTACAGGGGCATTAGAGGTAAGGAAATACAAAAAAATAACCCTTAAAGAGTATGATGAAATAGGATTAGCTGTAGAGGATTTGGCAAATGACAGAATAGACGCTGTAGTTTGTGATAATCCGATTGCTGCAGACTATGTGCTGCAAAACCAAAAATTTAAACCAATTCTTAAAATGACCGGTGATATTTTTACTGTAGAGCAATATGGAATAGCTGTGCATAAAGGGAACAATGCAGTACTTGAATTAATCAACAGCGGTCTTAAAAAAGTTCAGGAAAAAGGGATTGATAAAGAGTTAGAAAAAAAATGGTTAAAGTAAATAAGTGGTTAAAATAAATAATAATAAGACTAAATTACAAGTTACAGATGGAGTGCTCATCCCTGCAAGGGATGACTCTTCAATTTTTTCTGCCTGGAGAATAGTCTTTTATGGCGCATTAACAGCAATGATATTGCTCATAATAATTTCGCCGCAACCATATCGTGACATTCTATTCTTCATCTCAGACGGTATAATAAGAACATTTCAAGTGACTCTTTCATCGATATTGTTTGCCCTTATAATAGGTCTATTAGTAGGACTTGGGCGAATATCAAGAAATATATTAATTGATAGAATATGTACGGTTTATGTGGAGATTATCAGAGGTATTCCTCTCTTAGTTCAGATTTTTTATATATATTATGCTCTTGCTAAATTTATAAAGCTTTCGGATATTGTATCTGCTGTTATTGCTTTTGCAATATGCTATGGCGCATATATTAGTGAAATATTCAGAGCCGGAATACAATCAATCCCTAAAGGACAAATGGAAGCTGCGCTTGCGCTTGGACTTACAAGGAGACAGGCAGTCTTTAGAATAATACTCCCTCAAACAGTAAAGGTGGTATTGCCTCCTATCGGCAATGAATTTATTGCGCTGCTTAAAGACTCTTCACTTGTATCTGTTGTTGCAGTGTCAGACATAATGAGAAGAGGGAGAGAATTTACTTCGCTGAGATATGAGTTTTTTGAAACATATACTATGATTGCAATAATCTATTTAATTATGACACTGTTTTTTTCAAGGCTTGTGGCAATAATGGAAGAGAGGTTAAGAACAGATGTTAAGCCGAGTTAAAATAGTTAATGTTTCAAAAAATTTTGATGGTGTTATTGCGCTTAAAGATGTAAGCCTTGAAGTAAAAAACGGCGATGTTTTTTTTATAATAGGGTCATCGGGAAGCGGCAAGAGCACTCTCCTCCGATGTATAAACAGGCTTGAAAATGTATCAAGCGGTGAAATATGGATTGAAGATATTTTAGTTACAGGATCTAAGGCTAATATCAGACAGATCAGGGAAGAAACAGGAATGGTATTCCAATCATTTAATCTCTTTCCTCATTTAAATGTCATTGATAATATTACTTTAGCTCTGCGGCTTGTAAAAAAGATAAATCCCAAAGAAGCATCGGAATCTGCGCGAACTCTTTTAAAACGTGTAGGTCTTTTAGATAAAGAAAAATCCTATCCTGAGCAGCTTTCAGGAGGGCAACAACAGCGCGTTGCAATAGCAAGGGCATTGGCAATGAATCCGAAGGTAATCCTCTTTGATGAACCGACTTCAGCTCTTGATCCTGAAATGACAAAAGAAGTTCTTGACGTAATGTTAGATTTAGCAAACGAAGGGATGACTATGATTGTTGTTTCACATGAAATGGGTTTTGCTAAAGCTGCAGCAACAACTGTTGTCTATATGGACGAAGGAGAGGTTATTGAGATCGGCACACCGGATGAAATATTCAATAATCCGAAAAAAGAGAGAACTATACGTTTTTTAAAGAATGTGCTTAGAGCTTAAGTAAGAGGTATCTGCCATGAAGATCGAATTTGTCGGGGGAGCTGAAACAGTTACTGGTTCTTCATATATCATTAAAGATGATGACTTTACAATAATGATAGACTGCGGTATGTTTCAAGGCAAACAGGAACTTGTGCAGCGCAATAAACTAAACCTGATATATGCTCCTAAAGAAATTGACTGCATGCTTCTTACTCATGCCCATATAGATCACAGCGGGCTGATACCAAAGCTTGTAAAAGAGGGATTCACCGGTAAAATATATGCCACTAAAGCCACAACAGATTTGTGCAAAGTAATGCTTCCCGACAGCGCTCACATTCAAGAGACGGATGTAAAGTGGATTAACAAACGAAATAGAAAGCTAAACAGACCAGATATTGATCCTCTTTATACTGTTGAAGATGCGGAAAATTCACTAAATAACTTTGTTTCTGTAAATTATGGAGACACAATACGGATCCACCCAAGGATTGAGGTGAGGTTTCGTGACGCCGGTCATATACTCGGTTCGGCGTTTATTGAAATGTGGATAGATGGAAAAGGGAAAAAAACAAAGATAGTATTTTCCGGAGACATAGGCACAGGCGATCAGGCGATAATAAAAGATCCGGAAAAATTAGAGGGCGCAGATATTATACTAATAGAATCTACATACGGAAACAGATTACATAAAGGCAAAGAGGATACGTATAATGAGTTTAAAGAAATCCTTTTAAATTCAATAAATAAAAAGGGCAATATTATAATTCCGGCATTTGCCGTTGAACGCACGCAAGAGATTATTTTTATATTAAATAAACTTTTTAAAAGCGGAGAAATCCCGCCAATACCCGTATTTATTGATTCGCCCCTTGCAATATCAGCTACAGAGATTTTCAGAAATAACAGACAATGCTTTGATGAAGAGATGACACACATTATAATGTCAGGAGAAAATCCGTTGGATTTTCAAAATCTTACTTTTACGCGATCCAGCAACGAGTCAAAACTTTTACAAAATGAAAACGGCGTTATAATTATGTCTGCAAGCGGCATGTGCAATGCGGGAAGAATACAATTCCATTTGCAGAATAATCTTTACAAGCCTGAGGCGAGTATAATTTTTGTCGGATATCAGGCAGAGGGAACTCTTGGACGCAGAATTGTGGACGGCAGAAAACTGGTAAAGATATACGGCGAGGATATAGCGGTAAAAGCTCAGATTCATACGCTTGGAGGGTTTTCGGCTCACGCCGATAAAAACGGCTTATTAACGTGGTTAAGAACAAATAACAATCCAAATGCTAAAGTATTTGTGGTACATGGAGAAGAAGAATCATCTAAATTCTTCGGAGAACTTGTACAAAGCGAACTTGGTCTAAATTCATACGTTCCAAAGTGGGGAGAGATTGTTGACCTTGATACAATGCAATCGGAGTATGCGACATATGGAACTGCAAGTAAAGACAAGTATGATTCAATGGACTATCAGTTAGAATCACTCACCAAATATTTGGGGATTTTAACAGAAAAGTATATGAAGGCTAAGTCTGAAAACAGTCTAAGATCAACAAAGAGATTACAGAACGAGATTATTGATGCTAAAACTCTGTTGAAAGATATAGTAGATGAGTTGTAGATTTATTATCATCAGTCTGACAATATAACTCTAATGGGAGTTGATGTAGATGTTTTTGTGCCGTCGCCAAGTTGACCTTCATTATTCCGTCCCCAAGCCCAGACCGTGCCGTCGTCTTTGACAGTAACTGTATGAGAGTAACCTGCGGAGATAGCTTTCACCTCTGTGGAGATTTCTTTCACATCGCCTACAATAGACGGGTCAGCGCCCGAATTTTTGGGTCCGCCGCAGGCTGAAAATGATAATGTAAGTAGTAAAATAAGCTGTAAGGTGCGCCGCCCTCGGCGCACCGCTTGCGATACAAGAAGCGGTAAAGTTATTTTTAGATAAAAATTAAAGAAGAGTAAACAAAACGAACGATTAACATAGCCTATCATAATTTTTTCTCTTGTATCAAGAAAAATTTTTATACTGCAGAATTTTTTTCATTTTTAATATTATAATATTTATGATGTTAAAAATCATATCTAATTTATAATTAAATTTATCATAAGCGATATGTCAATTCATTTTTTTAAAACACGGGCGAATAAATAACGCAGGCACTAAAAAATCTCATTCTTTCATGTTTTCCTCTTGACAATTTGTAATAATACATTACAAATAAATAATGTTGAGAATACGTAAAACCGATGTTTTCTCTAAGTGGATAAAAAAACTGAAAGACCCCATAGCCAAGGCTCATATAAACCGGCGAATAGACAGACTTGAGCGTGGGAACCCCGGCGATATTGAGCCTATCGGAGAAGGCTGTTCGGAAATGCGTATAAACTACGGTCCCGGTTATAGGGTTTATTATAAGGATACCGGGCGAGAAATCATTATTATCCTTTGTGGAGGTGATAAATCTACCCAACAGGACGATATTAACAAAGCAAAACTTCTTGCGCGTGAAGAGGAGGAGAAAGAAGATAATGAGAACCAGTAAATGGGACATGGCGGAATTTATAGACACAAAAGAGGACGTAATAGCGCACCTTACAGTTGCTCTTGAAGAAAATGATATAGATTTTCTTTTGAGTATTCTCAATGCTCTTGCCCGTTCAAAAGGAATAGAGCAAATCGCCTCAGAACCGGGTGTTTCTCGTGAAAGATTATATGAATCTCTTACCCCCGGCAGTAATCCGGCATTTGTGACTGTTGTAAAGACACTTGACAATCTTGGTTTCAAGCTCAACATAGAATTAAAACATGTCTCCTAATTCAAATAAAAAATTTTGTACTTTTTAGGTGTGTATGGTGGTTTGTTTTTTCAATTTCTTATTCTTCAACTGATGACACACAGCAATAGACAAAGCGTCTATAGCATCATCCTGCCATTCAACTGTTTTAAGATTAAGAATGCGTTTCATCATGTAGTAAATCTGATCTTTTGAGGCTCTGCCGTATCCTGTTATTGAGTGTTTTACCTCAATAGGCGAATATTCCCAGTAGGGTATGCCCCTCAATTTTAATGTAAGAATTATTACTCCCACAGCTTTTGCAACAGGAATAGCAGTTTTTGTATTTTTATGAAAAAAAATTTTTTCTATAGCTGCGCAATCAGGTTTATATTCATCAAGAATCTTATTAAGGCTTGTAAATATCTGCAGTAATCTATCATCAAATTCATCAGTCGGAGAAGTCTTTATCACGCCATAATCATCGACCTTAAAATTATTACTGAGAATTGACCAGCCGACTATATCATAGCCCGGGTCAATTCCAAGAATTTTTAGATTACTCACTAAGCTTAGCCATTATCTCATCGGAAATATCATAATTAGAATAAACCTCTTGAGTATCGTCCTGATCTTCAAGATGTTCCATAATTCTTAAACACTGCGCGGCTTTTGTTTCATCAAGAGCAACTGTAGTTTTAGGAAGATATGTCATCTGATTCATAATAAGGTTAAATTTCTTTTTTTCAAAAAAGTCAGAAACAGCAATATATCCGTCAGGTGATGTTGTAATCACAATATTTCCATCTTCGGTCTTAATGTCTTCTATGTCAAAATCGAGTAACATCTCCATAACTTCATCTTCACTTGCTGCGCCGCCTTCAATAATAAACATGCCCTTTCTTTCAAAGAGATAATTTACAGATCCCGATTCGCCGAGGTTGCCTCCGTTTTTTCCAAAAATAGATCTTATCTCAGGGGTAGTCCTGTTTTTATTATCGGTTATACAATCAACCATAATTGCTACGCCGCCGGGACCATACCCTTCATATCTGATTTCTTCATAAACAACGCCGTCAATATTTCCGACGCCCTTTTTTATTGCCCTGTCAATATTGTCATTGGGCATATTAGATGCCTTTGCTTTTAATACCGCTGTACGAAGCCTCGGATTAGCATTCATATCCTCTCCGCCGGCTCTGGCTGCTACTGTAATTTCTCTAATCAACTTTGTGAAAAGGGCGCCTCTTTTAGCATCTGCAACCCCTTTTTTCCTTTTAATTGTAGACCATTTACTGTGTCCCGACATAAAAACCTCTTATTTAAAACAATTTATAATGTGAATATCTATATGTTAGTATCCTCTTTTAATTTTCAACCTTAATTTTATTATCATATCTCTTGCGCTGTTAGGATTATAATTATAAGAAATAGCCTCCCTGTAATAATTTATAGCCTCCTCGTATTGTTCTATCTTTTCGTAAGAAACAGCTATAAACCACCTCACTTTCCCGGGTTGAAGTTTTGTAAATTCTAATTGTAAATTCTCTATATCTTTATCAATTTTATTTCTCTCATCAACTAAAATTTCATATTCTTCATATTTTTCAAATTCCTTATTGTATATTAATGTCTCTTTCAGTTTATTAATCTCAGCATTTTTCTTAAGCCTTTTAGTTTTATTAGAGTCAATTGAATTGAGAATACTTGTTTGATAATTAATACATTGCAGGTAATGTTCTATTGCCTTTTTATATTTTAGATTATTAAAAAGCATATCGCCTAAGTATTCATAGGATTTTGATCTCCTGTAAATATCATCATTTGGTAAAATTGTAAGCGCTCTATTTAAAAAAGACTCAGCCATTATATAGTTTCCGGTTTTTAAATATGCAATGTACCCCAATGCAAACAGTATTTCAGCATCATCCGGTTTTAATCTTAGATATTCGTTATAGTACTTTTCGGTTTCAAGATATTTTTCAATCCCCTCATACAGACTTGCAAGCTTAAGATATATCTCAGGCTCTATTGAACCTTGCGAATTATCAACATACCTTCTAAGATGGAATATGGCTTTTTTGATCTCTTTTGTAGTATATAACGCATTGCCAAGTTCATGGGAATACTTATATTCGGTCCGGTTTAATGTATAAGCCTGTTCTAATGCATCAATGTACCCTTTAAAGTATAAAGGTTCATCATATGTTTTGAATAGCTGTGAGATTTCATAAAAAATTACATCATCTCTTTGGAGCTCTGTTTTTTTAAATCTCAAAGATTGGATATAGTGATTTAATCCGTCACGCTTTCTGTTTAGCTGAACGCTGCATCTTGCAGCAAACAGGTGCAGTTCGGACAGCTCACTATTATCCCCCAGAAAAAAACCCTTCTCTTTTCTATTTCTAAAGAGAGATACTAAATCGACATCCTCAGCAATATTTGTAAGCGATATATAGCCTACAGGCACTCTCTTTTCTTCCACCATTTTACTATAAATTTCATTGAGTCTTGAGATTACAATATCATATGATTCTCCATATTTTTTATTTTCATAAAGCGCTCTATAATCATCTGCGCTCTGAGCTAATAACGGCGAGACAAATAGAATAATTATTATCAAACGAAAATTCATTTTTTTAATCATGGAATATATCAAATTTTACCAGTGTTTTAACTATATAATACATTAAACCGATTGAAAAATAAACTTATATATTAAAAACGAATTAATTTCTTTTCCAAATATATGTTAATTATCGGAAAAAATTGATTGTAAAATTCGTTCTTTGTTATGAAATCTATACATAAAATAAAATAATCAATAAACTTTCCATTTTAATATTAAAATTATGAATAATAAAAGATTAAACATGGAGACTCTATAAATGAGCCAATTTAAACAATTTAGCTACCCGGACATGTCTAAAAGGTGGATGTTTCTTCTATCCGTATTTTTAACTTTTTTCATTATTACAGCTATTTTATCCGATATAATTCTTCAATTTAACCAATATTTTCCATACTCAAGCGTTGAAAGATTCGTTCTGTTGATTGCAGTCCTGTCTTTTTTCACAGGAAATATAATAGGCAAAGCAGCATATAAATTAATTAATAAATATAAAATTATAAATATAGTTATATCATTTTTACTTTTATTGTTTGTATTTTTTTATTTTTTTACAGAAGCAATCTGGGGAGAAAATTTTTCTCTTCTAAATATTTATATTAGATATCAATTCATAGTATCTATAGCTATATCTATTCCATGTTTTTTAACTGGACTTATCAATTGCTACTATACTAAAATTGTCACAGGTGATTTTATTGATGAGAAAAATCTCTTATCAAAATATTTAGTTATACTTATTTTATCCATTTCTTCAGGAACTATAGCATTCCTTATAAAATATCTGTTCTATCCTAATTTTATATATATAAATTATCTTTGTATGCTGACGGCTTTGAGCTTACTAATCTGCCTTTACTATGTAAACATACCATTCATGCCTGAGAATTTAATTGCTCAACACTACATTGACGAAGACCATGTTAAGCAAGAAACTCATATCTACAGAGAAGATCTTTTTTATACTTACTTAAATTTTTCATATATCACAATCTATTTCTGCTTAGGTTTAGCGGCATTCAATAAATTTTTTGGGAGTGTATATTATTATAATTTCATATATATATCAGTTGCATTACTGTCAATGATAATTGGTACTGCTATTGTGAGAATAAAGAAATTATCTTCATGGCATATTTACAGTGAAATGCTCTACCCAATATTTTTCCTGTTCTATCTTTTTTTATTATATTATTATGAAGACAAGATTTCAGTCACAACAGGTTTTTTATTCCTTACAATACCGTTCTTATCATTCGGTTTTTCAATAAAACAGACCATTTTAAATATAACCAGAAACTTTGATCATAATAAAAGATTTAATATTATAAACTTTTCTTTCTTTGTACTGCCAATCCCATTAATAGTTGCCACTACGCTTATAAATTACACAAGCCTCTACTTTTTTATTATTCTATATTTAATTACTGTTTCAAATATTGCCGTACCGGGTTTACATCTTTTTAATTCATCATTGAGTTTTAATAAGAAGATATTCTACTTTTTCTTCTCATTGCTGTTTATACCTGCAATAATTTTTATGCATTTTTATTTTAATATCCCGATTAACAACAAGCAATTTATCGATGATATTGCCGATTTTGAACTTTTGCGTAATACAAATTATAATCTTCCATATATAAATGAGAGGGGTGATATAAAAAAATTTAATTCAACTATATTCCATCTCTCAGAGAGCTCAATCAGAAATATGAAAAGGGCAGCAGCAGCAATTTCACTCTTCTGCGAAGAAAAAACAAAAGCATTAATAATTGACAGCAACCAAAAATTTTTTAAAAATCCTCTCTTCGGATTTTTTAAAAATGCAGTTGTTATTGATAACGTACCGGCTGAATATATACGATATAATAAACTCCCCATATCCGGAAGAGAACTATATATTACGGAAGAAAAAGAAATTCTGACTTATCTGATAAAAAGAGATGAACTGTACAATTTAATCGTTGATGCGCCGAATATTCTTGACCAAAACTTCCACCCTTTCAGATTTTCTAAAGATTACTACTCATTGATAAAAAAACATTTAAGCGCCGACGGAGTATATATTAGTATAATAGATTTGCAGCTTTCAAATTATGATTTGATATCTGATTCGCTGTCAACGCTTTCAGATATGTATAGCCGCCACTATGTATTTATTTTTTCAGATATTGCAATGATAATATCATCCGAC
>WRGT01000066.1 GCA_009787025.1 Spirochaetota bacterium | reverse complement strand
CCATAATCTGTTCTCTCTAAATATGCTCTGCTTTTTATGCAAATTATTTTTCAATCCTGACAAATTTTATTTTTTCAACAGTCTCGTTGCTGGAATAATATTTGGAATTAGCTTGATCTTATTTGGGCTTTATAAGTCGGGTTTCCCTAATACTGTCAGGTCATTGTTAATATCAGGCGGAATAGCGGGCTGGGAGGGCAGCAGTTTCGGATGGGTTATAGGATGTATTGTTTTTTGTATAGGTTTTGTGTCTGGATTAAAATGGTCTTTTGCTCTTGATTCTGCCGGAATTATGTATGAGGATCACCATAGACGTAACGATGAAAGAGCTGATATGTAACTAATTATTGAAACATATATATCAATGGCGCAGGTATATACTTCTCAGGCAGCTCCATTGGTTGTAATACCTAAAGACCTCTCATCTCTTCGGATTTTATAAGTCTTGTATCTCTTGAATTTAATACATGGTTTACAGTATCAATCATTTTCTTTTTATCTTTTTGCAAGGTTCCGTTTATGGGGAGATAATTAGAAGCATGAACTCCTACAAATTTCAGATCGTCAATTGTAATATTCTCAAAGATCATCTTCATCTCCTCTAATGTTTCAAAAGGATCAAGGAGCTGAAATTCTCCTTTCTGTACCTTGTTAAACAAAACAGTTCCGGGAACAGGAGTAACGGTTAAAGCGGCAAGATATTTGGGCTTCATCTCATTTGTTATTTTTGCAGTTGCAAAGGCGTGTTCCTTTGACCTTTCGCCTTTTCCTGCCAGCCCCAAAAGAACCATTGACGAAAGATTAAATCCTGCGCTGTTTAAGTTTAGCCCTGCTTGCAGCATCTCGTCATATCCTGCGCCTTTGTTTATTTCATGGAGCAACCGGTCGTCACCTGTCTCTACTCCAAGATATGCCTTTGTTAGTCCGCTGTCTGTCAGCGCCTTTAGCTCTGAGATACTTTTTTTTAGTACGCTGACCGGTCCTACATATGTACCGACATGTCTAAGTGAAGGGAACGTATCTTTTAACTCGGAGAGTATTTCAAGGAGGGTATCTGTCTCTATATCTATTGCATCGCCATCGCACAGAAAGACCTTTTCAATATCGCCGTAATGTTCTTTTGCTAATCTTATATCCTCTTTTATTTCTGATATTGGTCGTATCCTGTATTTTTTGTCTTTGTACATGCCGCAAAATGTACATTTATTGTGGGAACATCCGATAGTACATTGAAGCAGATAACTGTTAGCTTCACTAAATGGTCTGTATATATTCCCTTCATATCTCATATACTTTCCGCCTGTTAAAATTTAATGAATACAACGCCTATAGTTATAAAGATTATTCCAACAATCTTGTATATGCTTATCGGGCTCATGGGATATCCTACAAGTCCGTAATGATCTATTATTATTGATGCGATCATCTGGCCTGCTATTATAAAGGCAAGCATTGACACAGCGCCGACCTTATTGACAAGTATTATTGATGATACAACATAAAAGGCTCCGAATGCTCCGCCTGTCCATACCCACCATGGCGCTTGGGTAAAAGCTTCGGGCTTTGGCAAAGGAGTTCTTGCAATAAGAGCAAATACTATAATAGTAATAGTCCCTGCAAGAAATGAAATTACTGCCGCAGATATATTTGAACCTGTAAAGAAACTTAAACGGGAATTAATCCCTGCCTGAATCGGAACAGTAGCTCCGGCTATTAATCCAAGCAGTACAAAAACAATCATATAATTTTGCATGTCATTTCTCTTCTCTGAAGTATGTTGCGCCAAGATTTGCAGGCGCAGCTCCTAACTGTGATTTTCTTGCCGAAATAAGAATTAAGATTATAATTGTAACAACATAGGGAAGCAGATCAATAAGATATTGCGATATGTTAAACTCATATTTTTGAATTCTAAATCCAATAATATCTAATCCTCCAAATAAAAATGCTCCGCACAGCACTAAGAACGGATTCCATTTACAGAATATAACCAGCGCAACTGCTATCCAGCCTCGCCCTGCCGTTATATTATCCTGCCATGATGGAATATATACAAGCGAGAGATACGCTCCTGATAAACCGCATAATAGTCCGCCTATTAATACGTGGATATATTTATAGAACGATACCTTTACACCTGCAGCATCAGCTGCCGCTGTGTTTTCTCCTACTGCACGCAAGTTTAAGCCTATTTGAGTTCTATATAAGTAGAGACCGGCAATGATGGTTGATAGATATCCCATGTACACTAATATTCCTTGATTAAAAAAGATTGGTCCAATTACAGGTATATCTCCAAGAAATGGTATTTGAAAATTTTCAAAAAAAAGTTTTATGTTTTGAGGCACTGCTTCTCCTATAAGACCTTGCCCCGTGAAACTTGCAAATCCGGCGCCAAAAATAGTTAAAGCCAATCCTGTCACTATCTGATTTGCTCTGAGTGATATAGTGAGTATTCCATATATCAGGGCGCCAATTCCGCCTGCAAATATTGCCCCAAGCAGTGAAAGATACGGATTTGATGTAACGATTGCTACTTTAAATCCAATGACAGCCCCTATAAGCATCATTCCCTCAACGCCAAGATTAAGCTGCCCTGATTTTTCTGTTATAAGTTCTCCAAGGATAGCATAGACTAAGGGGGTTCCGGCAACAATAGCTGCAGTAAAAAACGATATATCCATCTATAGCTCCTCAACTTTTTTCTTTCTTATATACGATAGTTTGTACCTGATAAAGAATTCACTCCCCAGAACAAAGAACAGTATCATTCCTTGTAATATCTGCGCGGCTGATTGCGGTATTTGAAATGCCATCTGAATAAATGTTCCACTCTGCACCAGCGCTGCAAATAATATACATACAATAGCAATAACTGGCGCCCGCAGTGATGAAAGCCAGCTTGTTATTATTGCAGTATAGCCGACACCGTGTGTTATCTCTACGGAGAGTGTTTTATCAACTCCTGATACTTCTATCATCCCTGCTAATCCGCAGAGTCCGCCGCTTAAAAATATTGTATATATTATTATGGCTTTAACATTTATACCTGCATAGCGGGCTGTATTTTCACTTTCGCCGACAACGTTTATTTCATAACCGATCTTTGTATGATTTATAAAAGAATACATTATAACAATAAGTATTAGCGAAATTATCCACCCTATGTGTATTCCGAAAAGTGTCGGCAGTATTGCATTCTGAGCAAACCCCTGTATTTTAGGAAAACCTAAAGCTTCGGGATCTTTCCATGGACCATATTGGAGATATGTTAAAAATTTTAAAGAGATATAGTTCATCATCAATGTAAATATTGTTTCATTGGTTTTAAACTTTGCGCGAAAAAATGCAGGTATGGCGCCCCATATACCTCCGCATATTATAGAACCGGCACCCATCAAAGGGAGAAGTATGTATGGCGGAACATCCTTTAATGTAAGAGCGCAGAATGTTGCGCCAATAGCTCCCATCATTATTTGCCCTTCTGCGCCGATATTCCAAAATTTAAGTTTAAATGCCAATGAAATCCCAAGTGATGTTATAATCAATGGTATAGCTTTAATTATAGTCTCTTTTATTCTATAAACAGTACCGAACGCTCCCTCTATCATTGAAGAATAGACTGATAACGGGTTGTGTCCAAGTAATGCAATGAAAAAAGCGGCAAAGAGAAAGGCAAGGAGAATTGCAGAGATCCTTATAATTGCCGCTTCCTTATCAGAACAGTCGGTTCTGGAGGCCATTCTTAGCATTGTCATTCTTTACCTCCAAGCATCATGAATCCTAATTTTTCATTTGTCATTCTGGAGGCATCAACAATACCCATTACCTTTCCTTGAGATAGAACCATTATCCTGTCACAGAGATTTAAAAGAACATTGAGATCTTCACCTACATATAGTATTCCAATGCCTTTCATTTTTTGTCTATTAAGTTCATTATAGATTCGGCGTGATGAGCCTATATCAAGTCCTCTTGTGGGATAGGCAGTAATAAGGAAGTCAGGATTAGAATCTAACTCACGTCCGAGTAAGACTTTTTGTATATTCCCTCCTGAAAGTCGATTTACAGGATAATTTATGCCTGGCGTAAGTATATTGAGTATTTTTACTATATATTCAGAGCGTATCCTTGCCGGTTGTCTATCAAGGAATATCCCTTTTTGCAGATAGTAATCTTTCATTATTACATTATCAACTATATCCATGGTTGGCACAAGACCCATACCAAGACGATCCTCAGGTATAAAACTGATTCGCAGTCCTCTTTCAAATATCTCCCTTGTTGTAAGGCGGGCAATATCTTCGCCTTTAAATAGTATCTGGCCTTTTTTTCTTCTCTCAAGCCCTTGAATACTTTCACATAACTCCTTCTGCCCGCTCCCTGCTATTCCGGCAATTCCAAAAATTTCACCGGATCTTACTTGAAATGAAATATTATCTAATCTCTTTACTCCGTCACGGTCAACAAGGCAGAGATTTTTAATCTCAAGTATAACCTCTTTTTCAAGAATTGGATGACGCTCTATTGATAGATCAATAGATTTCCCGATCATCATAGCTGTAAGATCTTTTTGATTTGTTTCACTTGTCTGAACAGTATCTACAACCTCGCCGTTGCGTAGAATTGTAATTCTGTCGCTTATATCCATTACCTCTTGCAGTTTATGAGTTATCAATATTACCGCGCACCCTTGCTCTTTCATCTTTAAAAGTATCTTAAAGAGCTTTTCTGTTTCTTGTGGAGTGAGAACAGCGGTAGGTTCGTCAAGTATTAATATATCAGCGCTTCTGTACAGAACCTTGAGTATTTCTACATTCTGTTTCTCTCCAACAGACATATCAAATATATACTTATCCGGGTCAACCTTGAATCCATATTTTTCAGATATATCTATTATTGTTTTTCGCAGTTTTTTTTTGTTTATGATATGACCAAGTTTTTGTCCCAGTATGATATTCTCTGTTGCAGTCATATTTTCTATAAGCTTAAAATGCTGGTAAATCATCCCTATCCCGGAATTAATAGAATCCCTTGGATCGCCGAATCTCTTTTTTTCTCCATGAACATATATTTCACCGGAGTCCGGTCTATATACGCCGGATAGTATGTTTACGAGCGTACTCTTGCCCGCTCCGTTTTCTCCAAGGAGCGCATATATCTCGCCATAGTTTACGCAGAATGTTATATTTTTATTAGCCTCAACATTATTAAACGACTTTGAGATATTGACCATTTTTACTGCTTCTTTATTGATAATGACCCTCTTCCTTGTGTTTAATAGAATATTAAGTACTATTTATATTGATGGTTTTTTTGTAAATACTCTTTTATAATATTATTTAATTTTGGCGCATAGATCTGTAAAGGGGAACTGTAACAAAAGTTCCATAATACGTAATTGCTAGCCGTGTTTTTGTTCGTCAGCAAGAACAAAATAAACTCGGCGTGGCAATCCAGATTTTTAAATCTATTATAAATATTATAATCTAATTTCTTAAATTTAAATTTGCAACTACTACAGCAATGACGAAAATATGTGACTAATTATTTGACATATACATTTGGCTGCGTGTTACTTATCTGACAGCCTCATTTGTGAAAGGATAACTATTTTTCTATTGATATTAAAGTCCTGCGGACAATATAGTATTAATAATGTTTTGTTAATTTATATCAGGATTTAACTATTAATATGTAAACTTATTTCAGGACGAGACAGCGCGTGCTGAAAAATGTTCATCATTAAAACTGATAATAATAAGAACATATACCGATAATTATAATAATAAACTTTAGTTTGTACTTAATGTAATTATAAATTTATACAATAAATTTATACAGGGTCAGAGCCAACATCATAAACTTAAGGAAAATAGTCCACGGATTTCACGAATATTTACGAATCAAGACCTAAATTCTATTGAAATATTCGTATTAATTCGTATAATTCGATGTTAAAAATCCTTAAGTTTGCTATGTTGGGTCAGAGCAGTTATATTAAAACTTTATTGATAAAAAGAGATACTGCAATAAATAGAGCTTAGGAGTAAATATTATGGCAATTTCAAAAGCGCAAAAGGCTGCATATAATGATGATATAAGAACAATAAAAATCAAAGCCGACGAATTTGAAAAAAAAGCAAAAAATCTCTATAATAAGAAAAAAAATAATCACAATCTTGAACCATATTACAACCTTGAGATAATAACCTATCTAATGAATACAATAGAATTATATTTAAAGATGAACGACCTGTCTGTAAATATGCTGGGAATAAAAAACAACAAAAGTCTTGATATGTCAAAATCAAATTTTTCAAAGATACTGCTTCTATTCAAAGAAACAGTTGGAGATGAAGTCGAAAGAGATTCTCTCAAAGAAAATGAGGATTATTTACAGAGAATAGATAAAATAAATCCGCGCCAAATTCTTGATCTGCTTATTAGATTAGATACAATATTCTCTAATTTAAGAAGCAAGATGGGAGAAGAATCAAAATGGAAATGGCTGTTTGTCGAGTTACAGGCAAAATTAGCTGTAATAACAAGAAATTGCATAAACTTTTCCGATATTTTAAAATATAGGGACCCAAGAGAGCAATTCTTTCGAGACAGAAATGAACATCTGCGTATGGCAAAAAATGCGCTTGAAGAGGCGGCCAAACAATATAGAACAAAATACGAGTTATCTGCAAAATCACGGGAAGACTTAAAAAAATCTATTGAAATGCTTGAAGCTCTTCGCAAAATCCATTTTACTCTAGGAGAGAGCAGCGAGGCTGATCAAATAAAAACCACTATTGATGCTGCAAAATTTACCCTTGAAGCCAGCGATAAAAAGAGCGAAAAAGATGAAAAAAATAAACCGAAAGGCTCTGGAAAAAAATAGTAAACAATAAAAAAGTTTATTTTTTTTCTTGACGATTACAGATAAAATATTATATTGGTTATTAGCACTCAATAATTATGAGTGCTAATAAATTGATAAAAGGTATTGGCGTGAAAAAGGAACTACATGAAGATAGACTTTTAGATGAGAGAGAATCTGCAATACTTAATGCTATAGTTTACGAATATATACTTACAGGAAAACCTGTAGGATCAAGATCTTTTGTTCAAAAATATTCGTTTTCTCTCTCTCCTGCCACAATGAGAAATATAATGTTTGATCTGGAAAGGATGAATTATCTCATGCAGCCCCATACCTCTTCGGGAAGGGTACCAACAGATAAAGGGTACAGGTACTATGTTAATTCTCTTTTAGACAGTTATCATTCACAAGAAATGACCATTGACGAGAAAATTTTACAAAAAGAGGTGCAATTAGATAAAATATTTGAATCTATAATTAAGATGCTGTCGGCAAATTCAAATTATGCAGGTATAATGCTCTCGCCTAAATCTGATTTTACAGTAGTAAAACTAATTGAATTAATCCAGCTTGAAAGCAGCGAGGTGTTATTAATAGCAATTACACGCACAGGCATGATCTTAACGCGTAAAGTCGTTCTATCGGTCAGAGTTACGCAGGATGAACTGTCCGAATACTCAAAATTTCTTACCAGTGAGCTTTGCGGATATTCACTCCATGATATAAGGGAGAGAATATTTGGCTATCTCAGATTAGACAAAATGTCCTTATCAAATAGAGAACTCGCTTTAGATATTGCAGAAATAGCATTTAATGAAACCGAGAAATCAACAATTAACATAGATGGGATTGAAAATCTTCTAAAAATACCGGAGATGGTTGAAGAGAAAAGATTAAACAGCTTATTAAGCATAATAGAAGAGAAAAACATACTAAAAAATATTTTAGAAAGGCATATAGATAATGAAGGGGTCAAGATACTTATTGGGGAAGAGATCGACAACGAAAAAGTTACAGGTTGCAGCTTAGTTGCTTCATCTTATAAAATAGGGAATACGCCTGTAGGCGCAGTAGGTGTTTTTGGACCAACAAGGATGGATTATGAAAAAGTAGTTCCGCTTGTAGATTATACAGGAAAGGCGGTTACAAGCCTGTTAACAAGGATGTCTAAATAATGTAACTTGGGAGAATCAACTATGGAGAACTCAGAAACAAATATAAAAGAGAATGTAGAAAATGTTAATAATGATGCCTCTGCCGAATGTGAAGATGTTATAGATGACATCAAAAACATAGAAGACGAAACATCAAATCAAGATGAAGAGATTATAAGGTTAAATAAAGAGATAGACAGCCTAAAGGATATTCTTCAAAGAAGGCAGGCTGATTTTGAAAACTACAAAAAAAGAAACGCCAAGATGCAGGAAGAATTCAAAAAGTTGGCTGTAAAAGATTTTGCATTTGATATTATAAATGTTAATGATGATATAATCCGTGCGATAGAAGCATCTGAAAACATATCGGGCAAAAAAGATACAGAGACAAAAGCTTCATTTATAGAGGGCGTTAAACTCATATCAAAGAGAATTGAAGAGATATTAAAAAAATACGGTATTGAGGAGATTGAGTCTGAAAATATGCCGTTCAACCCGGCTTATCATGAAGCGCTTGAAATAGAAAACAGCGAGCATCATGAGGAGGATACTGTTACAAAGGTATATCAGAAAGGATTCAAACTTGAAAATCACGTAATTCGAAGCGCAAAAGTACGAGTTTCAAAACCGGCGCTTCAAAAAAATCAGGAGACTAATAACTGAATTAAAAACAATTTATTTAAAATTTTTAATGAAAAATAATCTAAATTTAGAAGGAGTAAAATAATATGAGCAAAATAATAGGAATAGATCTTGGCACCACAAATTCATGCGTATCTGTCATGTCAGGAGGAGAACCTGTTGTAATACAAAATGCCGAAGGTCAACGAACAACCCCTTCAATTGTTGCCTATACCGATAAGGGGGAACGCCTTGTTGGACAGATTGCAAAAAATCAGATAATAACAAACCCTGAAAACACAATAAGATCCGTAAAGCGCTTCATGGGCAGAAAATACTCTGAGGTGTTAGGCGAAATATCAATGGTAGCATATAGCGTAAAAGATGACGGCAAAGAAGGCGTTACTATTAAAACCGTTTCAGGCGAATTTACACCTCCTGAGATATCTGCAAGAATTCTGCAAAAGATGAAGCAGACTGCCGAAGATTTCCTTGGAGAAACTGTTACAAAAGCCGTAATTACGGTTCCGGCATATTTTAACGACTCGCAAAGACAGGCAACTAAGGATGCAGGAAGAATTGCCGGTCTTGAAGTTGAAAGAATTATAAATGAACCTACGGCAGCAGCTCTTGCTTATGGTCTTGATAAAGGAAAAAACAATGAAAAAATAGCCGTATATGACCTTGGCGGCGGAACTTTTGACGTTTCAATACTTGAGCTTGGTGATGGAGTTTTTGAGGTAAAATCAACAAACGGCAATACGCATCTTGGCGGAGATGATTTTGATCAGCGCATAATGGAGTGGCTCATAGCAGAATTTAAAAAACAGACCGGAATAGACGTTTCAAAAGACAAGATGGCTCTGCAGAGACTTAAAGAGTCGGCTGAAAAGGCAAAGATCGAATTATCCGGAAAGATGCAGGCAGAGATAAATATCCCATTCTTAACTGCAGACCAGAACGGACCAAAGCACCTTGTGACAAATCTAACCAGAGCTAAATTTGAGCAGTTAGTAGATGACCTTGTTGAATCAACAAAGGTCCCATGTATGAAAGCTCTTGAAGATGCAGGTCTCACAGCAGGAGACATAGATGAGGTAATACTTGTAGGCGGATCAACAAGAATCCCGTCAGTACAAGAGCTTGTAAAAAGGGTATTTGCAAAAGAACCTCATAAGGGAGTTAATCCCGATGAAGTCGTTGCAATAGGAGCAGCTATTCAAGGTGGTGTCTTAGCAGGAGACGTACAGGATGTTCTATTACTTGATGTTACGCCTCTGTCACTTGGGATTGAAACTCTCGGCGGAGTTATGACAAAGCTCATAGACAGAAATACAACTATTCCTGCGAGAAAGAGCCAGGTATTCTCTACGGCATCTGATAATCAACCTGCTGTTTCAATCCATGTACTTCAAGGGGAGAGAGAACTTGCAGCGCAGAATAGAACTTTAGGCAGATTTGATCTTACGGATATACCCCCTGCGCCGCGGGGAATTCCTCAGATTGAAGTTACATTTGACATTGATGCAAACGGCATAGTTCATGTATCTGCTAAAGATTTAGGAACGGGAAAAGAACAGAAGATCAGGATCGAATCCTCAAGCGGGCTTTCGGAATCAGATATTGAAAAGATGATAAAAGACGCAGAACTCCATGCCGAAGAGGATAAAAAGGCAAAAGAGGTTATTGAAATAAAGAATGAATCTGACACTTTGATCTACTCAATTGAAAAGATGATGAGAGAAAACGAATCCAAAATTGAAAGCGGCGAAAGAGACAGTATTAATTCTGCTATTTCCAAACTTAAAACAACAATGGAAGGCGACAAAGTAGAAGCTATAAGACAAGCAAAGAGCGAATTAGAACAAGCTTCGCATCAATTTGCTCAAAGAATATATCAGGATGCTTCAAAAGGACAGGGACAAGCCAATCAGGAAGAACCTAAGGCTGAACATGAATCTTCAAGCGGAAAAGATAAAGTCTATGATGCGGATTTTGAAGTAGTTGACGAAGATAAATAAGATTTTAAAACAGTAACGAGGCCATGGCTGCGCTGCTATGCCTTAAAGCGAGAGGAAACAAATTGGCTAAAAGAGATTACTACGAGATTCTGGGAGTTATCAAAACAGCTTCTGATCAGGAGATTAAGCAAGCCTATAGAAAGCTTGCTCTGAAATATCATCCGGACAAGAACAAAGGAAATCCTGAGGCTGAAGAGAAATTCAAAGAAGCTACAGAGGCATATGAAGTGCTTCGAGATCCTAAAAAACGAGCCTCGTATGATAAATTTGGCCATGAGGGTGTAGGAGGATTTGAAAATTTCGGGCGAGGCGCATATTCGGATTTTGCAGATATATTCGGCAATGTAGATCTTGGTGATATTTTTGAAGGTTTTTTCGGATCAAGCTTTGGCAGCAGAGGCAGCAGGAGGGCAAGGCGCGGCGCAGATCTGCAGTATGATTTAACTATAACTTTGGAAGAAGCTGCAACAGGAAGCGAAGTTCAGATTGAGATACCAAGAAATGAAGCGTGTGAAACATGCGGCGGTACAGGCTCATCCTCTAAGACTAAACCTGCAGCATGTCCGACATGTAACGGCACGGGACAAGTAAGGCAGACCCAGGGATTTTTTTCAATAACTCAGACCTGCCCAAGATGCCGTGGAGAGGGTAAAATAATAACATCTCCCTGTAAAGTATGTAATGGCACAGGGCTTACTAAGAAAAAAAGAACTATAACGGTAAAGGTTCCTGCAGGAGTCGAATCGGGATCAAGATTAAAAATCTCGGGCGAAGGCGAACAAGCGGCAAATGACGGTACAACAGGTGATCTTTATGTTGTCATACACATAAAAAAACATTCAATTTTTGACAGGCATGGCAATGATATTCTCTGTATCATGGATGTAGCATATCCGATAGTATGCCTTGGCGGTGAAATTGAAGTAGCTACAATCTATGGCAACAAGGTAAAGATGAAACTGCCTCCGGGTACCGAAAACGGCCAGATATTCCGTCTTAAAGGGAATGGGATTCCATACTTAGGATCTTATGGGAAAGGCGATCAGTTAGTGAAGGTAAATATAGAAGTCCCAAAAAAATTATCAACAAGACAAAAAGAACTCCTTAAAGAGTTCGCAAAACTCTCAGGCGAGAGTCAGGCAGGAGAAAACTTTTATTAGAAAAAAGATATTCATCCACTTTTCTTTATTGCATTATTTTATAATAAAAACATATATAGAAAGAAATATTTTAATCCGTATAATAGTAAATGTTTTTTTGATTATTTTTATAAGCCAAGCGCTTATATATTTTAAGTTGCGGTGAAAATATAACTTAAACTGGAGAAAGAGATGTTACCAATAGTAGATTATGGAAATATTGCATTAGTTATCCCTATGATAGCAGCTGTCGGAGGTCCTGTTTCAAAAAACGGGTCTTCAGGTTTTGAAGTTTACATGTCAGGAATAGCAAAGCCAATAGTTATACAATTCAACTCCCAAGAAGAAGCCATTGAAGAGAGAGAAGAATTAATTGGGATTATTGCTCAGTATCATTATATTAAAGAACTTGGTCCTGATTTTGACTTAGACAACCTCTTAGACAAGAGTATGAACGATGATGATATTAATTAAAACCGAAAAAATGGAGACAGACTAATGGAGACAGACTATGATAAAGAATAATTTTGAATTACTAAAAAGAGGAACAGAAGAGATTCTTCCTATTGAAGAATTTAAAAAAAAATTAGACCAATCCGAAAAAGAAAATAAACCTCTTACAATAAAAACAGGATTTGACCCTACAGCGCCTGATATTCACCTTGGGCATACCGTACTTTTGCGTAAAATGAGACATTTTCAGGATATGGGACATAAAATCATATTCCTTATTGGAGATTTTACCGGAATGATCGGAGATCCGTCGGGAAAATCAGAAACAAGAAAGAGATTGACCCGTGAGGATGTACTTCGCAATGCAGAAACATACAAAAAACAGGTCTTTAAAATACTTGATGAACAAAAAACAACAATAGTCTTTAACTCGGAATGGTTAAACCCCATGAGATTTGAAGAGATTCTTGAACTCACAGCAAAATATACAGTTGCGCGCATGTTAGAAAGGGACGATTTTTCAAACAGATATAAATCTCAAAAAACTATCTCAATTCTTGAGTTTATGTATCCGTTGATACAAGGGTATGACTCGGTAGCGCTTAAGGCTGATGTAGAGCTTGGGGGAACAGATCAAAAATTTAATCTCCTCGTAGGCAGAGACCTTCAGAGAGAATATGGTCAGGAACCGCAAGTAATTATGACACTTCCGTTATTAGTAGGATTAGACGGAGTGCAAAAAATGAGTAAATCGCTAAACAACTATATAGGTATTAATGAACCGCCAAAGGAAATATTTGGAAAAACAATGTCCATAGACGACAATATTATGTTCAAATATTATGAACTTACTACTGACGTACCTATGGGTGAAGTAAGTCAAATGAAAGAGGATATGCAGACAGGTAAAATGCATCCAAAAGATATAAAGGTTAGATTAGCAAAAGAACTCTGCGCTCAATTTTATGACAAAAAAACAGCAGATGAAGCTGAGGCAGAATTTAATAAGATATTTGTAAATAAGGATACGCCTGACGAAATCCCAGAATTTAAGGTTCAAGACAGCGATTTAAAGGATGGTAAAATTTGGATAGTTAAACTTATGGTATTAGCGGGTTTAGCCGATACAAACGGAGAAGCGCGGCGGCTTATAACAAACGGCGGGGTTACATTCGAGAACGAAAAAATTGCAGATCCTGATTTTGAATTATCTAAGAATAATGGTATCATAAAAGTAGGAAAAAGAAAATTTGTAAAAATTCTATTCTCTTAAAAAATTATTGTAACCATAACAGGGTAATTATGTCAGTAAATGATATAGAGATAGTAAATAGAGTAATTGAAGGCAACATAGAACAGTTTTCTTTGATTATTAAGAAATATCAGAATATGGTATTCAGATATGTTTATTATCAATTTAACAACTATGATGAAGCATTAGATATTACTCAGGATATCTTTATCACAGTTATGGAGGCTTTAAAATCATTTAGACAGGAGTCTAAGTTTTCAACATGGCTTTACAGTATAATGGTTAACCACTGTAAAAATTATAGGAAAAAATCAAGCAAGTATAGCTTAGTCCCTTTAAAGATAATTAAGCAGGAAGATGAAATCGATATTCAGCTTCAAGATTACAGAGAAAATCCGGAGACGAAGGTCATTAATGAAGATACAATTTTTATAATTAAGGATGAGATTGCCAAACTGCCGGAGGATTTTAGAGAGATACTAACTCTTCGAGATATTGATGGTTTATCTTATAATGAAATATCGGATATATTAAATATAAATCTTTCTAATGTAAAGGTTAGAATTCACAGAGGCAGAGAATATTTGAAAAATAGATTACACGCTAGAGGCTTAATATGACATTTAAACATCTGAAATTTGAAGAGTTATCGGATCTCATAGACAATGTACTTGTTGAGGAGGAGAGAGAATATTATTTGGCTCATCTTTCACAATGTAAAGATTGCAAAAAAGAATATGAATCTCTATTAAAAAGTATATCGCTTATATCATCTCTGAACAAAGAAAATTTAGCGTTTCCGGATTTCTCTCAAAGCACAATCATTATCTACAAGAGCCGTGAAAAAAAGAAACTGCTTTTTAAAGTTATACCTGCAATTGCAGCATCTGTAATAATGGTTGTGGGAATAGGTTTTGTAAAAGTAGGAACATTCAATAAAAGCAGTTCAAATCTTAGCGGAAAACTTACTGCAAATTATGACGCTCAAAGGATTACAGAAGATATAGACAGCTTAAAAGGTAAAATAGTTCATGTAAATCAATCATATATAGATACTGAGCTTGATAAAGGTATGCTTACAAAGGCTGAAAACCTGCTGAATAATAAAAATATTAAACATGCAATAATAATAAATCCTGCAATATCCAGAAATCCTTTAGAAAAAATTGTAGATGATGTATCCAGCTCTGGGATTAAAAGAACAATAATAAAAGACTATGATTTCATACCGTTAGAAAATAAACAAATTAGAATAAGAATATTTAACTATAGCAATCTAAAAACCGAATAAACGAATCCGTATAATATATCGTCCCGCTGCAATACTGTTCTGTAAGAACAGGATGTATTATGCACAATTTTGCTATAATATTTCTGCCTATCGTGAATATGAAAAACGTCAATGAAAATACATTGTTCGCTTGACAAAAAACCTTTTGCCGCTATTGTATAATATCATTAATAAATCAAAGACAGATAAAGTGTGAATTCTAAAAAATTATTACTACACACCTGCTGTGCTCCATGTATAGGTTATGTTTATGAAGCGCTTCAAGAAAAGTTCAGTGTAAGCGCATTTTTCTATAACCCTAACATTATGCCCATGGAAGAGCATAGAATAAGATACGCAGAGCTTATGTCCTACAGTAAAATCAGAGGATTTGAACTAATCACAGAAATTCCGGACTTCAAGGGATGGGTTTATAGTATAAAAAATTTGCGCTACTTAGGCGAAGGGACAGAACGCTGTTGGAGATGTTACGAGCTTAGATTAGAAAAAACATTTAAAAAAGCGATAGAGTTAAATTTTGATATTGTTGCAACTACTCTGTCTATAAGTCCTCACAAGAACAGTTCAAAAATCAATGAAATAGGTGAAATATTATCAAAAAAATATGGAGTAGATTTTTACTCGTCAGATTTTAAAAAAAATGATGGCGTAAAAAAATCTGTGGATATCTCTAAAAAGAACAGTTTCTACAGACAGAATTATTGCGGCTGCATATACTCAAAGCTCGAAAAGGATCCGAATAGCAGATGGTCGCAGAAGGCAAGAGAGTTCAGGATAAAGAATCTTTCAGATATCAAATCAGATAATGATCTTTCAAATATACTTTCAAGCAGAGAGATAGATCTTCACCATTTTCATCCGTCAGACACTAAACTCATTATGGAAAAATTTCTTGATAACGCTTTAGAAAATAAATATAAAACAGTAAAGATAATACACGGCAAGGGTAAATCGGTGAAAAAAAGACAGGTTTATGATATTCTTAAATCACATCCGTCTGTAATAATCTTCAATAATGATTCTACCAACTGGGGCGCTACTATTGTAACACTGAAAGTATAAATTTACTCTTTTGTTTCAATTAAGATATATCCGTTTTTTGATTACAGTTTGTTATTCTTCATTTGCATCTTCTCTCTATAACTTTCAATTTTTAATAATTGACATAATTATTACATTTAGTATATTAGTTTAACCTCATATCCATTATATCATTAAAATTTTTATGGTGTAAAATGGGACTTCTCAAAGAGAGAATAAAAATATATTAAAATTTAAATGGAGGATAAAATGAAAAAACTTAAATTACTATCAATACTGATTTTATCTGTACTAATAGCATTTAACAGCTGCGGTAAAGAAGAGAAAAAGACAGTTGATGGTAAAAAATTAATCATGGGATTTGTATATGTTGGTCCAATAGGCGATGGAGGCTGGACATATGCGCATGAGCAGGGCAGAAGACTTGTTGAACAGGAAACAGGGATTAAAACCATTTTCAAGGAATCAGTGCCTGAGGGCGCAGAGATCAAAGATGTTATTAGGAGCATGATAGATCAAGGCGCAACCTTAATAGCTGCTACAAGTTTTGGCTATATGGATTATGTAGCTGAAATAGCCAAAGAATATCCTAATATAAAATTCCTTCACTGTTCAGGATATAAGAGAGGGGAAAATCTATCAACATATTTTGGAAGAATTGAACAGCCAAGATACTTATCCGGTATAGTCGCCGGAATGAAAACAAAGACAAATAAGATCGGCTATGTTGCCGCATTTGAAATTCCTGAGGTTATCAGAGGAATAAATGCATTTACACTTGGCATAAAATCTGTAAATCCAAAAGCTGAAGTTTATGTAAGATGGACGCATACATGGCAAGACCCGGCAAAAGAGAAAGAAGCTGCAAAAGCTCTCCTCGATGAAAATTGTGATATTATTGCACAGCACCAGGATTCAGCTGGACCGCAACAAGCTGCCGAGGAGAGAGGCTTCTTTTCCATAGGATATAACTCTGATATGACAAAAACAGCTCCAAATGCATATATGACAGCTCCGATTTGGAACTGGGGACCATACTATGTTGAAGAGGTAAAGAAGGTATTAGCCGGAACATGGAAATCTGAGGATTATTGGGAAGGGATGAATGCAGACATTGTAAGGCTTGCGCCGCTGACCTCTAATGCCCCTGGCGCCGCCCAAGCAAAGGTTGATGAGATTAAAAAGAAAATTCTTGACGGCTCCTTCAATGTTTTTAAAGGACCAATAAAAGATCAAAAAGGAACTATAAGAGTACCCGCAGGATCTGCCTTATCCGACAAAGATCAACTTACATGTAACTGGTTTGTTCAAGGTGTTGTAGGGAAAATTAATAATAAGTAAAAATGTTTTAGCCGAAAAAACAAACAGGCGCATAGATTTGCAGATGAGCTGTACTGTTCCCGGCTGCTGCCGATTATTATTTTGCGGCGGACGGTACCGGCGGGCATAAACTCTCACAAACGTTAAATAGGCATAATCAGCATTAAAACGTTTGGCAGAAAAAAAGATGAAATAGAAAAATCCGCACTTAGGCGGATTTTTCTATATTAAATCCATATATTACAGTTAAACTTTTTTAAACTTCGGCATCAAGTTGTTTTTATTTTTTTTAAGAACATATATTCAAAAATATTTAAGCAGGATTGATAAATGAGAAATCATAATCATTAAAACAATATATTATAATCTATTGATATGAAGGGGCTATGGGCAAAAATTACGCCGTGATACATTAATTATGCAAACTTTTTTTAGGACGGATCAGTTAATTAGTATATAAAAATTATATGTATTTAAATCGTCTCGTCATCTAATTCACTATTGACAAAATGTATCGGTTTTATTATTAATTCATAATGATTTTTAATTATTTTAGTGTAAAGAATGTCGGGAGGGCAATTGGATATACATTTTTCGTTTTGGCTAATATTTATAATCATAGTATGCGTCATGCTCTACATAGACCTTTATGTGACAGATCATTCACATCATGAAAGATCGTTAAAGAGCAGTGCTGTCTGGAGTTGCATCTGGATTGGAGTTGCTCTGCTGTTTAATGCATCACTATATCTATTATATGATAATGGCCATGAAAAGGCTATGGAATTTCTTGCATGCTATCTTGTAGAAAAGTCTCTCTCTGTTGATAACCTTTTTGTTTTTATAATGATATTTCAGGCATTAAATATAAAAAGAATTAATCAGCCCCATATTCTGAAATGGGGTATTCTCGGCGCAATTGTATTTAGAGTAATATTTATTTTATTTGGCATTGGGCTTATTGAGCATTTTAAGGTGACTATTTGTGTATTTGGTTTGATTTTACTTTATGCAGCTTTTAAAATGCTGAAAGATGCGCTTTCCGATGAGGAACAGACCTTTGACCTTAATAAAAGCCGAATAATTAAATTTATAGATAAAACTTTTAAGATAGACACTGCATATACCGGCGAAAGGTTTTTCACTAAAATAGACGGGAAAGCGGCTTTAACTCCTCTTTTTGTAGCGCTGATTGTTATTGAAACTGCAGATATAGTCTTTGCAACAGATTCTATTCCGGCTGTACTTGCAATAAGCCATGACCCTTTCATTGTGATTACATCAAACATAATGGCTGTACTTGGGCTTAGAGCCTTGTACTTTGTTCTTTCAGGGATGCTGGGTATGTTTAAATATCTTAAACATGGAGTAGCATTGATACTCTTTTTTGTCGGTTTTAAGATGATGATTATGTATCTTTGTGATGAGTTTATGTATTTTTGTGCATATAAGATATCTGTTGGCGTTTCACTGGGGATAATCTTTGTAACATTAACTCTATCTGTTATTTTATCAATCATTATGCGTAAAAGAGATCAAGGTGAAAATATTACATGAAAAAGATTGTTAAATACAATCACAGCGATTTTACTATAGATGAATTTTTAAGATTAAAAAAAGATAAAAAGGTGTTGGCAGTATTTTCAACATTTGGAGAGAGAGAGGCGGATCTTATAAAAGAGAAGATCTGCGTTTTAAAGAGACTTCCCGATGGAGTGATTGATAAAATAATTGTCAATCACAGGAGAATAAGTGAAACTTCCGACAAGACAGAAAAGGTTATATCGGAACTGTATGATGATGTAGATGTAATTGTCTCTAATTGCGTATCGGTTCCCGACATGAATAATGAAAACGGCAAAGGCGCTGATATGAGGAGGACGCTCTATAGAATAAATATGGAGTATCTAAAAGGGATGAGCGCCGAAGATGTACTTATTGTATTCCTTGATGCGGATGTTCTCCCGGAATTTTTTGGAGAGCATTTTGTTATTTGTCTTGCAGGCGGAGTTTTAAAAGGCGCAGATTATGCAAAAGCCGGATTTTGGAGGGATATGGGCAGAGTAAAGAAATATGTTGCTCAGCCCCTTTTCTCGGTAATTGATCATCCTGCTCTTAAAACTCTTACCGAATTTTCCTATCCTCTATCAGGTGAGTGCGCTGGTACACTCCGTTTCTTTAACTCAGTGCGTTTTTGGCAGATGTATGGAGTTGAAACAGGTATGCTCATTGATGCATCAATGGGAGAGTATTCTCTTGCCGACATAAATTTGGGACTTTATGACCATGAACATCATAATGATATAAATATTCAAAAGATGAGTTTTGGGATTATACGCGCATACTTTAAATCTTTAGTCGATCATGGGATAATAAGTTTAAATAAAGGTGCGGCTGTATCAAATATTTTTTCTGCAGAGTATATTGATTCCAACAGCAAAAGAGTGATCTTGCAGGAGAATCTTAATGAGATAAAATATCAGCCTCTTAAAAATATTTTATGAAACGACAAAACGGGTGTGGTGGTTAGTGATTAGTGGTTAGTGATTAGTTTTGCGTGCTAAAAAATTTGTTTAAATTAGATTATTCGGATAATTAGATTAGAGAGGTAGCTATATGAGCAGACTGCTTAAACTTACAGAGGATTGCGCACACAGGAGAAGTATTGAAATGGCTACATATCCTGCCGGGGATGATCACATAGTCTCACATGGACGTCTTACTGATGTCAGGCTTAAAGATTACTATAAATTTACAGGCGAAAGGGTAGATTCGGGCGTGCTCCATGATATGGAGATTATTATGCTGCTTAAGACTCCAAGGCTTATAATTGAAGATGTTGAGGTCATTATAAAGACTGTTCCAAGGGAGGATTGTCTTCTCATGGAGCAGAGTCTTAATCCGATTATCGGTATGGCAGTAACAGGGGGTTTTTCCGCAAAGGCGCGTGAGATTGCAGGCGGCAAAACAGGATGTACCCATCTTGTTCATCTTGTGACTACAATGGCGCCTGCAATAATACAAGGGTTCTGGGCATATTTTTTTCAAAAGAAACCTGATATGTCAATAGTTAAAAGCGGTAGCGCTTATTATGCGGCAGGACTTAAAGATTCATGTTTTACATGGAGAGAAGAGGGTGACGCATACCAAAAGTTGACTAAGTTTATCAGGGAGATGGCATCTGAGGGTTAAAATTAATTTGACAGCAAAGATATATATGATAATTGTATTTTTGCAGACAACGGTATGTAAGTTTGGTGTATGATATGTTGGATGGCGAAATAAGACAGTTAAACTATAAATGATAGAAACAAATGAAACATATCTATAAATTATGTTTGATCGGATGCGGGATAATAATTCTGTTTTCAGGAATACTTATTGAGCATAAATTCGGATTTATATCTTTTCTAAATCGGTTCTTTGAAGATCCTGTAACCAGCGTTCATATTATTGCTGCAGGGGATGCCATGTGTCACCCTACCCAATACGCAAATGCAAAAAAATCAGAGGACAATGGTTATGATTTTTCCGGCTGCTTTCAATATCTGCCGAATATCCTTGCAAAGGGAGATTTAAATATTGTAAATCTTGAGACTACTCTTGCGGGACCTCCTTATTCCGGTTTTCCAAATTTTTGTGCGCCTGATGAATTTGCAGTCGCTCTTAAAAATGCAGGTTTTAATTTTTTCATGCTGGCAAATAATCATTGCGCAGATACGGGAACCGAGGGAGCAATGTTGACTGTTAAAAAATTGCATAAAATGGAAGTTTTATCTGCCGGAACCTATCTGGATGAACAGGACAGGCAAAGACGATACCCTGCATTAGTTGAAATAAAAGGAATCAAAATCGCATTGCTCAATTACACATTAAGTACAAACGGACTTACCGTAAAAAAACCCGTGTCAATAAATATGTTGTATAATACCGAACAGATAAAAAAAGATCTGGAGACTGCCAAAAATCAACAGGCTGATGTAATTATTGCCTTTCTCCATTGGGGGAATGAATTTGAACAAACGCCTGATATGGAACAAAAAGTATTTGCCAAGTTCTTTTTCGAAAATGGGACAGATATTATTATCGGATCGCATCCCCATGTAGCTCAACCGGCGGAGTATTTTGCTTACGACGAAACAGATATAGCAAAAAAGAAATTCGTATATTGGTCATTGGGCAATCTTATAAGCGATCAAAAGAAAGAATATACAGACGCAGGAATAATGGCATCGTTTACAATCACAAAAAATAAAAAGACAAATCATATCCAAATAGAAAATCATCGGGCTATCCCTTTTTGGGTATATAGAAATGCGACTTTATATCCGGGTTTTTTTGTCCTGCCGGCAAAAGGTTTTTTGAATGATACAATAACTTTAACATTCAAATTTTCAAACAAAGACTATACTGCATTTCAACAATCAATCGGTAATATGAATAAGGTAATGCCGAAAAGCGACGAGTGATAAAGATTAAGAGATAATATTTATAAAATAATAATGACTTTTATAAATATAGAATTTATTTTGGCATATTAGATAAAATATTATATTAGAGAAAATATTGCTGTACGATAATGCAGTTGATCTTAATTTGGCTTGACAGCAAAGATATATATGTTTTTCTAAAAAAATAATGGGAATAATATGATAAAAAGATATTTAAGAGCTGCACTTATAATTGGTCTGCTGTCTATTTCGGCTTGTTCAAGTTTTATTAAAGATAAGGATGCAGACGGGATTACATCAAAATATCAGGAAGGGGAGTATATTCTTCTTGAAGATTTAACACGCAATAACGTAACCTTGCCTAAAAACAGCGCGGTAAAACTATTGGTTGAAACAAGCAGTGATTGGGTTAAGGTATATGCCTATGATTCAAAAGAGGAATTACTTAAATCTACGAGGGTTCTTCTTTTATATCTTTTTGATTCTGATTTTCCCAATGAAAAATTTAATCAGGAATTTTTTGATTCGGAAGTAAACAAAATGGTGAGACCAAGAGGGGCTGATATTAAGCCCGATAAAAAAATAAAAAAGTAAATTTTTAAATCTATTAAGGAGAACAGAGTATGGAAGGTGCATTTACAGCTCTTATAACTCCGTTTGAGAATGGCAAGATTGATTATAAGGCGTTTGAATCACTTGTAGAAATGCAGATAAGAGAAGGTATTGACGGCGTTATACCTTTGGGTACTACAGGGGAATCTCCCACACTTTCATTTGAAGAACACGAAGAGTTTATAAGACAAACAGTAAAGATAGTTAATGGCCGCGTAAAGGTTATTGCCGGAGCAGGGGCAAATTCTACGGAGGAAGCTATATGGCTGACAAAAGAGGCTGAAGATGCCGGAGTTGACGCAGTTCTTTCGGTTAATCCGTATTACAATAAACCTACTCAGAGAGGACTTATTGCTCACTTTGAGGCTATCGCAAATGCTACAAAACTTCCCATTGTCCTTTACAATATTCCCGGGAGATGCGGCGTAAATTTTTTACCCGAGAGCGTAGATGAGCTTCTAAAAAGGGTTGGCAATATAGCTGCAATGAAAGAGGCATGTGGAGATATAGTTCAGATTATGAGAATAATAGAACTCTGCGGCGATAAGATTACTATACTCTCGGGAGACGATAATATACTTCTTCCGTTATTAGCAGCAGGAGGTAAAGGAATAATATCGGTGCTTGCCAATATACTTCCGGGCGATGTTAAAAGAGTTGTCACATTATATAAGGATAATAAAACAGAAGAGTCTAAGAAACTTTTTTATAAACTACTTCCGCTTTGCAGGGCAATGTTTTTAGAGACAAATCCCATTCCGTTAAAAGCTGCAATGGAAATGATGGGATTATGCAGAGGCGAACTTAGACTTCCCCTTGTGCCGTTAAGCGATGAGAACAGAGCGCTGTTAAGGAAAAGTCTGACAGATTACGGGATAAAACTTAAATGAAGATAGGGATATGCGGAATAGGCGGGCGGATGGGAAATGCCATCCTTAGAATAATGACTAATCGCGGTCATAAACTCTGCGCAGCCTTTGAATCCGAAAATTCCGGTTTAATTAATAAAAATGCCAAAGAACTTGTAAGCAATCCCCTGTGCGGCTGCATCATATCGGCAATAAACAGGGAAGCGCTTAGTGAAGTTGACGGCGTAATAGATTTTTCGACACCTGAGGCTGCAATGAAGCTCATTAGTATAATACATGAGCTTAAAAAACCTGTAGTAATCGGAACAACGGGATTTTCCGGTGAGCAGATTGATGAGATAAAACAATATTCTAAAATAGCTCCAATGATATATTCGCCAAATATGTCGCTGGGAGTTAATATCCTTTTTAAATTGACAGAAATCGCTTCAAAGGCGCTAAGTACGGAGTATGATGTGGAGATATTTGAGGCGCACCACAGAAATAAAAAGGATGCGCCGTCAGGGACTGCGAAGAGACTTCTTGAGATTATTAAGGGTAATCTGACAGGATTATCAGGCGCTTCTGTTATGAACGGACGAGACGGTATTACAGGCGAGAGAACTGCCAACGAGATTGGGATCCATGCAATGAGGGGCGGCAGCATTATCGGCGAGCATACTGTTTATTTTACTGGACTTGATGACAGGATTGAGCTGACTCATAGAGCTGTAAACAGAGATGTTTTTGCTGCAGGCGCAGTTGCTGCTATGGAATACCTGCATGGAAAGGGAGCAGGTTTTTATACAATGTATGATGTCTTAGGATTTAAGTGAATCATGAGCGATGATAATTTAAAAATATCCGAAACAGATACGGTGGAATTCACGGAAAATCCGTTTGATCATCAAAATGCGCGTCCTGAGGATATTGTACGTCTCTTCTACACTCACGATGTGCCGATTATACCTGTAGTTTCAAAGAGGGGTATATTAATAGGGATATTAAAGAAACAGAATATTATCGGTGAATTAAGCGATATCGAACGGATTGAAAAACTTAAAATTGACGAATTTATAACACGTAATGCAATCAGAATGACCTTTGACGACTTAATCCCGTATGGTAAAATAAGAGAATTTATTGTAATTAATATATTCGGCGAAATACAAGGGAAATGGACCAGACTTCAATTATTTACCGCATGTGATTATTCAAATACGGTTGACCATGAAGTTGAGATTAAAAAGCAGCAAGATGACCAGGTCCTTGATTGGATGATATACCTTATACTTGAGCATATACCAAGAGCTCTATATGCGATTAATGAAAAGGGCAGAACAATTTTTTATAACAGCCATTTTGAGGATCTCTATTTTTCAAAGCATAATTCTAAAGTTGACGTGGAGATTATTGAAAAACTTTTAAATGATCCAATGAAGAATGAACTCTTTTCAAAAGCTGAAGATAAGGACCTTTTCTTTCATAATAGCGAACTTGGGATATTTTATGAAAAGATACCGCTTATTAGCGGTGAAAGAAAGTCCGGTTTTTTGATTTTTTGTGATAAAAAAGGGTTAGATTTTGAAGGATTAACTGTTGCCGGTGTGGATTTAAGAGGGGAGTCTCTGCAGGATATAGTTGACGCTGTTGAGAGGCAGATAATAATAGGAGCTATAAGGAAAGGGAAAGATCTTGACGAATCTGCAGAGCTTTTAAAGCTTACAAGACAGGGATTGAGTTCAAAAATCAAAAAATTTGGTATAGAATTGAGTAAAAGTTAAAAAAAATAGATTATTTAATTTTTTTTAATATTTTTCTTGACTCAAATATCTGATAAATATTAGTGTAAAATTGTTAATAGGTGTCTTTGTTGTTTAACTCCTAACACCTCATTTTGTTGAATTATAATCAAAAAAAGTAATGAATAGATTTTAGCAAAGGCATTTTTGATTTACCTCTAAGCAAATAATTTAAAATTTAATGTATAAAGAAAATTTAAGGACAATATATGTCAAAAGTTAGCGAATCAAATTCCAGCCAAAATGGATATTATGAAGAATCCGCAGTTGTTGAAAAGAATAATGGGAAAGGGAATGATGCTTATAAGCTTGACCTTGGCGAATTAAAGGCAAAAACTATAACAGAGTTATACAGCCTTGCCAAGGAGATGAAACTTGAAGGGACTTCAGGTCTTAAAAAACAGGATCTCATATTTGAGATATTAAAGGGGCAGACCGAACAAAAGGGACTTATTTTTGCAAGCGGTGTTTTGGAGATACTCAGTGATGGATATGGATTTTTAAGATCTCCAAACTATAACTATCTCCCCGGTCCTGATGATATTTATGTTTCCCCTTCTCAGATCAGGCTTTTTGGATTAAAAACAGGCGATACTGTTGCAGGTCAAATAAGACCTCCAAAAGATAATGAAAGGTTTTTTGCCCTTTTAAGGATTGAAGCAATAAATTATGAAAATCCTGAAAATCTTCACAGAAGGGTGCTGTTTGATGATCTCACACCTTTTTATCCTCAGCAGAGAATAGACCTTGAAACAGAGGGAAGTGAAATTGAAATGAGGATCATGAATCTCATGACGCCTATAGGCAAAGGTCAGAGAGCATTGATTGTCGCTCCTCCAAGAACAGGGAAAACAATACTTTTACAGAAAATAGCCAATGCAATTACAAAAAATCATCCGGAAATATACCTGATAGTGCTTTTAATAGACGAACGTCCCGAAGAGGTTACGGATATGGCAAGATCCGTAAAAGGAGAGGTTGTTTCATCTACATTTGATGAACAGGCAACACGCCATGTTCAGGTAGCGGAGATGGTAATAAATAAGGCAAGAAGACTTGTTGAAAGAAAGATGGACGTTGTTATACTGCTTGATTCGATTACAAGGTTAGCCAGAGCATATAATCAGGTTGTGCCTACAAGCGGTAAAATACTCTCCGGAGGGGTGGATTCAAACGCCCTTCATAAGCCTAAGAGATTTTTCGGCGCTGCAAGAAATATTGAGCAGGGTGGAAGTTTAACAATCTTAGCAACAGCTTTGATTGATACGGGAAGCAGAATGGATGAGGTCATTTTTGAAGAATTTAAAGGTACTGGAAACAGCGAACTCCACCTTGACAGAAAACTTTCGGACAGAAGGATATATCCGGCAATAGATATTAATAAATCCGGTACAAGAAAAGAAGAATTATTGCTTGACGAAGAAGAGTTGAATAAATTATGGGTTTTAAGGAAAGCCCTTGCTTCTATGAGTGCTACAGAGGCTATGGAACTCTTAGTTGAGAAGATGAAGGCTACAAAGAATAACAAGGCGTTTTTTAGAGCTATGAATACTGCATAGAATGCAGTTGATTATAAAAGAAAATTAGTTAGCAGGAGACGAAGTACTATGAAACCCGGAATTCATCCAAAGTATGATACAACAAAAATTCATTGCGCATGCGGAAATGAGATAGAGACCAGATCAACAGTTAAAGATATTCACGTTGAAATATGTTCAAATTGTCATCCCTTTTATACAAAGAAGCAGAAGATTGTTGATACCGCAGGCAGAGTTGATAAGTTCAAGAAGAAATATAATATTAAGTAGGGGCAGCAAATTGCTGCCTACATATTTGCTGCCAGCGCAGCTTAATTTTTGATTGAATGTATTATCAAAATATTTCTTATCTATTTTAAGCTGGTGATTTTTTATATTGTTTTTGTATTTCCATTGCTGATTTGCTTATTTCTTCTACATTCATTCCGACGCAAAGGTTGTTTTTTCTCCATTCGGTATAGTCGAATGATTCGCGTAACAGCACGGAAATAAATCTTTCTGCGTTTACATCACCCAGTTCTTCGATTAATACTTTCATTCCTTAAAATTTTTCTATACCGCGCTATCTCTCAGCCCAACTTTCATTAGCCAGAATAATCCTATTGCCCCGCCTGCAACAAAGCATATTCCGACAATCTGCGCCTGAGTAAGTCCGATTGACGTAACGGGATTAACTCTTATAAACTCTACGGCAAAGCGTGCGCAGCCGTTCATGATAAGATAGATGAAAAATATCATGCCTGTTTTAAGATCATGTTTTCGCAGTCTCATTAAAATAAAGAAAAATATCAATGAAGCAAAAGATTCAAAGAGCGGCGTAGGGAATACATTTACCGAAGTGGGTACAATACCATTTGGATATGCTACTCCAAGAAATGATCGTGTATGTATTCCATAACAGCCGTCACCGGAGGCATGACAGCCAAGCCTTCCGATTGCATAGCCCAGCGCCATTGCAGGAGACGCTATATCTAATATCTTGAGAGGTTTTTCATTATTCATTTTTATTAAAATTGCAGATGCGATGAATGAGAATATGAATCCTCCGTAAACAGTAAGTCCTGCGCCTGAAAAAACTGTCCCAAACGGATCTGCGAGAAACTCTGTAAAATTTTCTATGATATGAAAGAGTTTTGCTCCGACTATTGCAGAGGGTATAACCGTAATTAATATCTTATAAGCAAGATCAGGATCTATCTTTTTTAATATAAACTCTCTTTCAAGTAAAAGGAATGCAATAAAAAAAGCCGCGCCCAGAAGAAGTCCGAATGATCCGATTGTTATAAACTTATAGGTAAAAAAAGTAGGGTACATATTTATCTCCGTTTAATAAAGTCCGTTGACATGATATTTTATTTAATATTTATGACTTCAATATACAATAATAATCTTTGTCAAGATTTAATTTTTTTTACAGCTGTTTGCTCATATTAACGTTTTATGCAAATAACTCCGACAAATAGATTAGGTAATATATCAATATTATATTAATTTTTTAGTTGTGGATATTTTTTTTACAGTTTGCAAAAAAATAATCAGACTAAATATGTAATGCAGGAAAATAAAATGAATAATGAAGAGAAAGTCCTGCTTGTCAGGAAAGGGAACGAATGTTTTAATAATGGAAATATTACAGAGGCTATAAAGTTTTTTGTAAAAGCCGGATATAGAGACGGAATAATGCGTGTTGCAGATTATTATTACTATGATAACAGGCAGCCGTTAGTCGCTCTTAAATTTTATAGAATGATTAATCGACAAGACAGGATTGATGAAATCTATGCAAGGATGATGTTTGCTCTGGGCAAATGGTTAAAACCGTCAACTGAGAAAGATTCCGATTATGAACGCGCTAAAAATTCTACTGACGATGAAATTGAGGTAAAGGTTCATCCTAAACTTAAAATTCTTGCAGAGGAAATAATTAGAAATAATGAGAAGGAGAGGTAATTCAATGAAGAGGCTTTATCTTTTTTTCATCCTTGTTTTATTGACGATAACAACTGATAATTATTCGTCGGAGATTGATGCGTCAAAGTATTTAAAGGAGCGTGTTGTAGAGAAGAAACTTAAAAACGGGATAACGCTTCTTATGATGGATAGAGGTTTTTCATCTACATTGGCGTTCCATATTTCATTCAGGGTAGGATCGGCAGACGAGAGTTATAATACTTGCGGCGCTGCCCATATACTTGAACACATGCTTTTTAAAGGTACAAGTACGCTGGGAACTAAAGATTATAAAAAAGAGAAACCGATTCTTGACAGGATTGAAGCGATCGGCGAAACTATTGACAGATTAAGACTTGAGAATCCGAATAACAGTAAGATAAATTCGCTTGAGGCAGAACTAAGCGAGCTTGAGAAAAAACAGGATGAACTTATAATCAGCTCGCCGTATGATATGCTCTATACGTCTAACGGCGGCGTGGGGTTTAATGCCTCCACATCAAAGGATATGACCGGTTACTATATCCAGCTCCCTTCCGACAGAATTGAGTTGTGGGCTCGGATTGAATCGGACAGACTGAAGAATCCGGTATTTAGAGAGTATTATAGAGAGAGAGACAATATCATCGAAGAGAGATTGATGAGGTATCACTCCAGCAGCGATGGATTTTTATACGAAGCTTTTTTTGCTGCGGCATTTTCAGCTCATCCGTACAGGCATCCTGCTATTGGGTGGGAATCTAATATTAAATATATGTCTATCAATGATATAAACGGATTTTATAATACTTATTATATCCCGTCGCGAATGACTATAACTATTATAGGAAAACAGAACACAGAAGAAACTTATAATATTATAAAAAAATATTTTGAACCTATCCGGTCAAAACCCGAACCCGGAGAGATAAAGGTTATTGAACCCGAACAGAGAGGCGAAAAACGGGTTGATGTTTATTTTAAATCCAAACCCTCTATAATGATAGGGTGGAAAAAGCCTGCAGCTCCGGCAAAAGACGACTATGTTTTTGATATTATATCGTCAATACTTGGGAGCGGAAAATCATCAAGGTTATATAAATCTTTAGTCATTGATAAGAAGACGGCATCGAACTTATATACATGGAGCGGCGCTCCGGGCTCGCGTTATGATAACCTTTTTATTATTTATGCCGCGCCTATTGACGGAGTGAGTGTTGAAAATCTTGAAAAGGAGATATACTCCGAAATGGAGAGATTTAGAAAAGAGATTAATCAGTCTGATATTGATAAGGCGATAAATCTATCCGAATCCTCTTATATTTTTTCACTTGACAGCAACAGCGGTATTGCATGGCAGTTAAGCTATTATCAGACAGCGCTTAAAGATTGGAGGTATATGATTAACTATTTGGATAATCTGAAACGCATATCGGTTAATGATATACAGACAGTATATGATAAATATATTAGAGATAACAATAAGACGGTTGCAGTGCTTCACGACGAGAGAGGCGGCAGATGAAAAAATTTTTAACAGTTATAATATTATTTTCAATATTGATTGTTTCTTGGGACAGAACAGAAGCTGAAAGTCTAAAACAAAAACAGACTAACGGCAGCTTTTTATCGTCACTGCCTAAAATAAAAAAGTATAAGATGAAGAATGATCTGGACATTCTTTATATTAAGGACGAACTCCCCGTAACTGTAATATATGCATCAATCTCTTTCGGCAAAATGTATGAAGACAGCGGCAATGCGGGAATAGCAGAAACGCTTACTACAACTATCTCAATTTCAGGCACTGATTCATTCAGGGGGAATACTCTCTATCAAAAGATTGAATCAATCGGCGGAACTATACGTATAAATGCCGGATTAGAAACAATAGGCATAGAAATAAAGGTATTGAGTAAGTACGGCGATTTGGCATTTAATATACTCGCTGATATTTTGAAAAATCCGATTTTTGAAGACGACGGACTATCCTCTGCAAAGAGACTTGTCCTTTCAAAGATTATGCGAAGTATGGATGAACCTGACGAGATAGGCGTACTAAAACTAAGAGAGATAATATTTTGCGGCTCAGGTTACGGCGCATCGCCAAGCGCAAAGAGTATTGAAGGAACAAATCCGGACTCCCTTAAACAGATATGGAAGAGATTTGCAACAGGAAGAAATATAAGCGTAGCCGTATCTTCTTCAATGGATGAGAACAGTATAGTGTCGCTTGCGGAAAAGGAACTGTCGGGCATAGAAAGGGGCAATAAAGAGACATATAGTGTTGATAAGGATAAAGTTATAAACAGTATAAAGTCGTCAGCCGGAAAAATATATCTCATACCTATGGAGTTAGAGCAGGCGACAATCTATACGGGTACGCTTGCTCCTGCTGTAAAGTATGACGGCAACTATGCATTATATGCAATGAACTATATATTGGGCGGAGGCTCATTTAATTCAAGACTGATGAATGACATAAGAGTAAAGAGAGGTTTGGCATACTCTGTATTCTCATTGGTTAAGAACAGGCGTAATACGGGCGTTTTTATAGGATTTGTACAGACAAGGAATGAATCTGTTCCCGAAGTTCTGTCTCTGATAAACAGCAATATAACAAAAATGCGCAGTGAACCTGTAGATGCCGATGAACTTCAATGGGCTAAGGAATCTATAAAGAACAGCTATATATTTAAATTTGAGACCATTGAGGATATTCTGGGGAATTATTTAGACTTGGAGTATAATGAATTAAGCGGTGATTATTATGAAAATTATCTCACTAATATTAATAATGTAACCGTATCAAAAATTACCGACGAGAGTAAAAAGTTATTCAATCATGGACTTGTAACCGTTGTTGTAGGAAACATAAATCTAAAAAAAGAATTGTCGTCGCTTGGTGAAGTTGTTGTATTGTCTGATGTAAAATAATTATGATGTAGAATAATTCTGAGGTAAAACAATATGGATGAGAATGAAACAGGTCTCGTCAAAAAAATAGTTAATAACAGAATACTGGTTGAGTGTGAAGCTGTAAATATGTGCAATAATTGTTTGGAAAATGAACATTGCGCTATGTCGGGCGACGGCAAGAAAAGAGAGATGTGGATAGATAATGTTACAGGTGTTGCCGTAGGTAATAGAATATTATTTAAGATTAAAGACGCCGGTATTATAGGCGCGTCTCTTATCCTTTATGTTATACCGATAGTATTTTTATTTTTGGGCATAATTACAGGATACAAACTCCATGGCTTTTTTAACATTGACAGTGAATTAAGCTCAATAATTTTTGGATTTATTGGCATTATTGTATCGTTTATTTTTATTAAAATTTATTCCATTCTTATTTTAAAGAAAGAACGGTTTAATCCGATTTTTATAAAAAAACTTGATTAATAAAATTTTTTAAAAATACATTGCTGGTTATTAGAATTATAGTTGATTATTATTGCGAATATGTTTGATTCTTTATTGTAAATTATTATTTTTTTTTGTTTTAAAAAAATATTATTACCGACATTTATTATAATGATAATTATAACAATGAAATGGTTTATAGTTTATTTATAATAAAATAGGAGCGGCAATATAATATGTCTAAAGTTTGATATGAATATTGTTTGCATTTGAGATATTAAAATGATATCAGGTTCAAGGAAGAACATATGTCAAAGAAAATTATTGATTTAATGTCGTATAAAATTGAAAAAGAATTAAAAGAGAACGGGTTTATCTTAAAACATGATGGTGATAAGGGAATAAAGTTGTTGATTAAATTGAAGAGTGAAGGTACAAGTGATTAAGGCGATTAAATTGACTATGATCTTAGGAGGCTGCGATGAGTACTGAGCTTGAAGATAATAAACAGAAACTTAGAGAAGAACTTGAAAAATTGAAACATGAGTACAAAGTTGAACTTCCTAAAATTATATCTGCAGCAAGGGAATACGGCGATTTAAAAGAGAATGCGGAATACCATGCTGCAAGAGAGAGACAGTCTTTTGTTAAGGCGAGAATCAGCCAGTTAATTGAACAATTAAATATCCTGAATGACCTGAATATTGCAGAGATCCCTGAAGACAGGATAGGATATGGTTCGACCGTTAAAGTTGTTGATATTGATACCGACGATGAGATTTCTTTTACATTTGTTTCTGCTAATGAGATCAATCCGTCTGAAGGTAAAATTTCAGTATCATCTCCAATCGGCATGGCAATGCAGAATAAATCTGTTGGAGACCAGGTTGCAGTTGTAGTTCCTGCCGGTAAGAGAACATATCTTATTAAGAATATTATTACTATACATGGAAATGAGTTTTCATATGAAGGATGACGTTGCAGGCTCTTTTATTTTTATGTGGAGACGAGGGGGATCGAACCCCTGGCCTCATGAATGCCATTCATGCGCTCTCCCAGCTGAGCTACGCCCCCGTTTATTCTATGATTTTTTATAAAGGGGAAATGTCAATAAAATTATATTTATTTTTAAAGATAAAAGAGTATTTTAAATAATAAGTTGGTTTAGTTAATATTTATCCGGCATGTAAGAAAGAGTGATATAAAAAAATAGTAGAACAAGGATATATAATGATTTCTACATATGTTTTGATTTTTTTATTTATTATAGTATTTGTTGCAATATTGTTTTATATTGTAAGTAATTATGTCATGCCAAACAAAATGGAAGAGATTCAGAAGTTGATTGAGGGAGGGAAGGCTAAGCTTGCTATAAAGCAACTTACTAAAATACTTGAAAAGGATAATAGAGATCCTTATGCTCATTTTTTACTTGCAGAGGCTTATAGAATTGAAAATAATTACCAGTTTGCTATAATAGAGTATCGACAGGTGTTGAAATTCGGCAGATTTGATGCTAAAATTAAAGAGAAGAATATACGATCGGCATTAGCTAAGATATATCAAGAGAGAAGGTCTTTTGAGGAGGCAAGAAAAGAGTTATTGATTTTAACAAAGCTTGATCCTGCTAATTTTGAAGTTTTTTTTGATCTTGGAGTAATGTCATTTAATCTTGGGCATCTTGATAAAGCCATAAGCTATTTTAAAAACAGCGCTTCATTGAACACCCTGCATTCCCCATCTTTTTTTTATTTAGGGCAGATTTGCTATAAAAGCGGACTTTTATCAGATTCTAAACAGTATTTACTAAATACTATTAAACTTGATCCGCAAAATTATCAAGCGCATTATTTTCTTGGACTTGTCCTTAAGCAGCAGGGTGATATTGAATGGGCTTTAAAGGAATTTGAAGTATCTCTTAAAAGTGATGATCTGAAATTGAAAAGTCTTATAGCTCGCGGTATGTGTTACTTGGAGAATTCGCAGTACCAAAAGGCTGCAATGGAGTTTGAGAGGGGAGTTAAATTTGCTAAAAGCGGGAGTGATATAGAACTTGATATAAGATACTATTTAGCCGAATGTCAGGAAAAAGTAAGGGATATTCAATCTGCAATAGCTAACTGGGAAAGAATAGTAGAGGCAAATCCCCGCTTTCGCGATGTTCAACATAAACTTGCATCATATGCAGAATTTAGACAAGATGACAGGATTAAAGATTTTATGATTGCAGGATTAGCTCAGTTTGAACTTATTGCAAGAAAGATTGTTGCCGGTATGAATTTAAATATTGTTGATTTTGAGGTTATTAGCGATATTGAAATAGAGATATTGGCTGTTGAGACTGAGGGCAAATGGCGCAATACAAGGCAGTCAAATAAAATAATTAGAATTAATAGAACAACAGATGTCTTGACTGATTTATATTTTAGAACAATATATGAATCAATGAAGCCAAGAAATGCTACAACAGTATTAATAATAACAACAGGTGAGATCTCCCCTAAGGCGGCTGAATTTGCTAATACAAGGCCAATAAATATCTATGGGAAGAATGAACTTATACAACTTTTAAAAAAAGTATAAATGATATGAATAACATAAAAAATCTTTTAAAAACACTGCCATTTTTACTTCATTTAAACAGTGAAGAGTTAGATTACTTTTCCCGGTCCGGAAGATTAGTCTTCGTTAAGAAGGGGCAGCTTGTAGACATACATAAGACAAATTCATTAAATATAGTAATGGATGGTATTTTTGAAATAGAATCAATAGCCAACAGGGATATTGTTTATCTCTCTCTGGGATCATTTTTTGGTTTCCTCCCATTTATTGAAAATAAGAAGAAAGGTAATATAAAAGCATTAGTCGATTCGAAAGTATTTGTTATTGGCGAGGATGATCTGTATAAGTTTTTTTTAATGTCCCATAAGGCTTTGAGGGGCTATATTAAGATGATGGAGAATCTTAATTTTGATATATCCGATCTGGGGAAAAAATATTTTCATACAAAAGGGAAGGTAGTTACTGTATTCAGCAGAATAGCCGCTTCCGGGAAAACACTTCTTTCATCTCTGCTGGGATTATCCATATCTAAGGATGATGAGAAGACTATTATCCTTGATCTATCTTATAGCGGCATATCTGTTTTTGATTTATTTAAACAGAAAATGACTGTGCCGCTTTCAGAGAAGGGAAAAGGGGGTACAGAAACTGAGTCTATGCTAAAAGATAGAATTGTAAAAGTAAATGATAACCTGCATCTGCTGAATATAGCGTCATCGGCAAGGGTTAAGGTAAATCCTACGATTATAGGGACAGTATTATTTATACTCTCAAGAGAGTACAATTATATTATAATTGATTTATCAGACAGCGACACTGATTTAAGAGATAAGGCTTTTGAACAGACAGATTTTATATTCACCTTAGTTAATTCAAAGAATGACATGGAAGAGGTTTATCCGGTATTTGATGAGCATTTGAAAGAGGCTCAGAGGGTATTCTATGTTAGAAATAATTTTTATTCGCACAACAAAGGAGAATTTTATGGAGGATTGATCCTCAATAAGTGTAATGAATTTGACAAGGATGGAGATCTACAGGTACTTGAGAACTTTATCAATGAAGGGAACATGGTCCCGTTCAAAAATGCCGTTAAAACAAAAAGCAGGGCGCTTGTAGTGCAGTCGGCTCAATATGATTCTATCCTTTTAAGTTCTCTGCTCGCCGGGTTGAATAAAACTGAAAATTTTTTCCAATATATATATTCTTCATCATACAGTTATTTCCTGATATGTTTAATGCTTTTATATGATGATAACACCTTGTTAGAAAGCAATCTTAGAAAATTTTTCTCTCCCGAACAGTTTAATAAAAATTTTGAGATTACATTCCCTGAGAATTTTATTTTTAAATCTAACAAAATAATTAAATACGCCGCTGAACTTGCAGGATCTAAAAGAGCTGAAATGTTCAATCCGCTCCCATTAGCAAATATAAATAGTGAAGGGAAACAAAGAATTTTTAGTACAGGAACATTAAACCGTTTAATGGCTGCAAGTATAGTTGAATATCCCCTGTTTGAACCGGTTGAAATAAATGGAGTAGATTGTTATTCAGGCTATCCGGAAAATCAGGTTTCACACTCTCATTTGCTGAGAACAGAGGTCTCGGAGATATTTTATATTTCTATTGCGAACAGGGAAAGGCTGTCTTTTTCAGATAATAGATATAACAGGTTTTTTATTAATTATATAGAATCTATTGATAAAAATAGATTATCTAATGCTGAGTATATAGAACATGATAAAAAATTAATACTTGAAGTATCTGAAAATGACTATAAATTTGACAAAATTTATGAAAAAACAATGAATTTATCCGAAATGCTTATTTCAAAAATTGTTTAGAGTGAGGACGGACTTGAGATCAAAAAAGACAAATTTTTTTCAGATATCTGTTCTGGTTATGGGCGCGATATTTATCCTATTGGGGATTGCATTTTCAACATCACCTATTACCGCATTTAAAATTTTCAATGAAAATGTTTCGGCAAAATGGAATAAATCTGCAAATGATAATGAATTTGTATCTGACGATGTTTTTAGAGATTTTAATTATGATAACAATGAGCTAATCAGGGATGATGAATTTGTAGCGCCGTTATATCTCATCGTTAGGGCATTTGGCATACTCCTTGTATTTACAGGATTTCTTATGATTTTGCCGATTTTTGATCCTCTGAAATATAGAATTATTGCTTATACAAACGGCGTTTTTTTCCCATTTATTTCATCAATTATCTTCTTAAAAAACGGACTTTTTATAGGGGTGAGAAAAGAGAATGCAAATGGAGATTATATACATTTATTGATTGTTATATTGGGGGTTATATTCTTAGTGTTATCTGTTATGGTTTTTTCAGCTCTTATGGTGACAAGAAGAGATGCTTTGGAAGGAAAAGAATAATTTTTTAATTGATTAATAATTATAACTATATTTTAATGATATTCTATTAAAATATCTTGGAGAAAAATATGGATTTTAATACAAAAAAGGTTAATAACAACGTCGTAATATATCTTGCAGGGAGACTCGACGTACATCTTTCGGCAGATACTGAAAAAGCGATTAATGAATTAATCAAATCAGAATCTGGCAGTAATTTTGTTCTTAATCTAAATGACGTAGAATATATGAGCAGTTCTGGTCTTAGAATTTTTGTATCCACAATGAGGATACTTAAAGAGAGTAAAAGAAGACTCGCTTTATGCAACATGAATAATGCAGTAAAAAAGATTTTTGAAGTTGTAGAGTTAACAGATATGTTTGATATTTTTAATACTGAAGATGAGGCGCTCAACTTTTTGAAAAAAGTATAGCATTACATGTTAAATTTTAAAAATAACAAGAAAGAAAGGGGATTTATAAATAGTCTTTCTTTAAAATTTAAAGATTATGTTGATTCTGAAAAAGATGAAGCTTTATTAATTAATGTTTCACGAGGAATAGATAATCGGATAATTTACCAAAAATTTCCTGATTTTACATGGCCTTTATGGCTCTCAAATATAAAAAATATTCACTCTCAAAATCGTTGTACTACACCGCTGCCTCTTATTATAAACTCAAATTTTCTTGAATGGCAAACATTTACTAATTATCTATCAAATGATGAAATACATATAGACAGGTGCGGTATGATATCAGGTCCGGGTAATTCTCCATGGTCTATTGAATTTTGGTATTTAAGAGGAGACGTAATTTATAAGCCTCAGGATCATTTAAGTGAAATATCTCCTGTTAGAGATTATAAATATGGCGAAATTATAATAACCGGGAATTATGGAGATGCAGAGTTTCAAGAGAGAATTGTAGGCGGCAGATCGGATATTGACGAGGCTCTTGTTTCATATTCAATAAATACAAATAAGGCGGATAATATACTATTTATTTTAATAAGACCATATAATTGTATATCTATAGGGGGGATTAGCAGTATTCGATTTGATAATTCAGGATATTTCCTGAATATTAATGGGAATAATAGTGTTGCAGTTGAAAAGATGCCTGACCGCATATTGGTTGGATCAGGGGAAAATGGCGATGTTGATTGCTTTTCATCCGATAGTGCCGGCGCAGAATTTATAGAATGCAGTTCTTGTATGTCAACAATTGCTTTAGGATATAATCTCAATAAGGGGGATAATATATTCAATTTAAGAATCTCTTTAGACAAGGAGATATCATTATCTAAGTATAACATCAATTTTGAAAAAGCCTTTAAAGAATTCCGGTCGTTTTCGGATATTAGGATGAATGAAGGTCTAAAGATACATTTATCGGATAAAAATTTAACAAAATATTTTATGCAGTCTAAATTGACTCTTTTTAACAATAACCAAAGTGATTTTAATTTTGAAAAGATTGATGGATTCAGGAATCTGTTTTTTTTAAGCTATGCGATGAACCGTGCCGGACTTGAAGTTGAATCTGAAAAGCTTGTTAAAGTTATGTCTGAAAAATTTAATTATAATATTAAAAATCCCGATTATATTTCAGTAATATGCGCTTCATATCTTCTTAATTCTTTTTATGAATGTTATATTTACAATAAAGATACAGGTTTTTTACAAGATTATTTTCCAACTATTCGTAATCTGGGTAATTATATATATAAACTTTCTTCTGAGATTCATTCAATTGGAGGAATCTCGGGAAATTCAAGAATCGGCAGTTACATAAATGAAGCGGAAGAATCGGACCTTGTTGTAATGTTATCCGCCTTAATTAATATCTCTCATTTATCAAGATCAATGGGAATTTTTGGAGATGAATCTAAATATAAAAATGAAGCGGATCGAATTCAATCTATTATTAAAAATATAATAGAGAAGAAAAGACAGAAATCTGTTAATGATATTTTTGAATATAGAGCGCTTATAGCTTTTCCGGATAATATTATCTCAGGCTATAAGTATGATGAATACAGGGAGTTTTTTTTGAGTCTTATAGAAGAGAAAGATTTTCCGCTCTTTGAGCCTCTTGCCGGTATAGATCTGCTTTCAAGCGCTATATTATTAATTCACTTAATCTCACTAAAAGATGAAAGGGTTAAAGTCTTCTACGAAAAGTTTTTTTCTATGATAGATGATTTTTTTATACTCCCGGAGTTCATTGATCCTATTACAAAAAGAGGCGCTAATGGGGATGGAAATTCAAAAATAATCGCTGCGCTTATATTGGTAATAACAAGGAACAGGATTTTTATTGATAGAACTGACAGGCTTGAGTTATTCCCCATACCTGAGAAAAAGTGGTTTGAACCCGGTAAAAAAATTAAGATTGATGACGCCTCAACCCGATTTGGGAAAATATCATTCGTTTTAGAATCATCAGAAGAGGATATTAAGATCACATTCACCAGCCTTCCCAGATTTATCCCTTCGGATATTATGATTAATTTGCCGTTTGAAACTTCAATGACAGAAGCTGATGATTTTATACTAAAGCGTAAGATTGGGAATAGCTATATCATAAACGGCTGGCCCTCAGCTATAAAATTTTCTTTCCCTAAGTAAGGGTAAGACCAATGTTAAATAAAATTTTATTAATGTGAGAAGATATTGATTTTATCTATAGTAATTGTAACTATTATATTGTCAACTGTTGCACTTTATTTTGTTTATGCAGCAGCAAAAAATAATCTAAAAAACAGAGCGGAATTATTTCTTGCGGAAAACCGTATCGATGAAGCTATTGCTGAATTTAAAAAAGTTATTGAATTACAACCATATAATGTATCAATACATTGGCGTCTTGCAGAGCTCTATTTAAAGCAGAATAAAACGGATATGGCTATTGATCGTTTGGAATCTATAGTAAGTATTGCTCAATATACGGCTGAGGTTAAAAAAGAGACAGTTGTTAAACTCTTGGCAGATCTTTACCTTAAAAAGGATGATAAATTAAGAGCCTTTGAGCTGTTTTATGATCTGCTTAATGACTATCCAAGCGATACGGAAGGATTATACCAGGTAGGTTTTTTATCGCTTGGACAAGAGTTGTTTGATGTAGCATATAAACATTTAGAATTGCTGTCACGAATAAAAAAGGATAATTTTGAAATACTGTTTGGCGCAGGTATAGCAGCATTACAGAGTAATAAAATATCCGAAGCTGCATTGTTATTTAAAGATGCGTTATCTGTTAAGTCCGATTCTGATATAGCAAATATTGCAATGGCTTTTGTATTATACAAAAAAACGGATTTTAAATCTGCTGTTGATTATGTCCGCAGTGTTATCAATAATTCAAAAGATAATAACGCTGTATTCATAGCAAAGAGACTGCTTGCATTTATACATATGGAGATGATGAACTTTACGCTTGCAATAAAATTGTTTGAAGAACTTAGAGAAGATTGTTTTAATAATGGACTTGAAGATGAGTTAAAGATAGTACTATATGACATTGGATTTGCAAATTTGGCTGATAATAAAAATGATGAGGCTCATTCTGCGTGGAATCAACTCTTTCTTATGGATAGAAGTTTTAGAAATACAATTGATTTAGTGACAAGATTAAGACAGGAGATGGATCCGAAATCCGGTTCTAAAACAGATAACCAAAAACCTGTAATAACCGAACTTGGGAAATGGAAGAGGAATGTATTTCCTGAGAACTTTTTGTGGAATATCTGCGGTCTAAAGAGCGATGACGAGATGGATTTACAGGCAATAATTTCCGCAGAGAGAATTGCAACTAATAACATGCAAAGAGATATTAGTGATTCTGATGAAGATAAAATATCTCTTTCTACGATTGATGATATTTACAAACTTGATATTGATACTTTCGAGCGTGTATCATACAGGCTGTGCGGAAAATTGGGATTTACAGTAGATGCGGTTCTTGACACATACCATAGTTCGGACGGGATAGATTTTTTGGCAACACAAAAGGACAGCAAAGCAAAGACCTTAATAGGGATAAGACGTTGGAAAGATACAAACGTTGGCGAAATTCCCCTTAGAAATTTTGCTCAGGCAATAAATGATGCAAAAGCTAAACAGGGATATTTTATCACCACATCACCACTCTCTGCTGCAGGCACGAGCGCACTCAATAGTTTAGAAAAAATAAAGGTAATATTACCCGAAGAGATAGTTAAACATTTAAAAGGACTTATTTAATTAGATCATTATGAATGATAGAATTATCGTTGATGTCAATATATCTGATATTGTATATGATGAAACTTTTAAGGTTAGTAAAAGAAATTATTCGGATCAATTGCATACCTCATTAGAACTGTCAGGAATGCTTGAACTTCCATATCTGATGAAAAAGGGTTCAGGGTATTATATTTTCACATGCCATAATAGAATAAGAATATTGCAAGAATCAGGCGTTAGAGAGATTAGGTCTATTCTTCTTGAAGATCCTGATGTCGAAATATTCATGAATCGTCTCTCAATAAAGATGTATAGAGGCGAGTTAGGTTTTTTCGGAAGGCTCAAGGGAATATATATTCTTAAATCTATATTTAAAGTTGATGAAGCGGATTTAAAAAAGTTCGGATTGAAGATACTTAAACTGCAGCCGGAGATTTTAGAAAATGAAACACTTATGGTGAATATAACTTCATTGCCTGAAGTATTAATAAATTATATTGATGATAAGGATGTCAGCTTTAAAATAATTAAAGATATACTGTTACTCCCGCATAGCTGGATTGAAGTTATTAGTACATGGTTGGAAGAGATTCAAGTCAGAGTAAATATTTTCAGGGCTGTGATTGATAATCTATATGATATTTACAGGAGAGGTACAGATATATCTGTAATTAAATCAGTTGAATACGGCGATGATAAAACATTAAATGATAATATATTTCGTATAAGATATCCGGAATTTTCAAGATTAAAGAGCAAGTCAGATGTAATTGTCAATGATCTGTCATGTAAGGGTATGTCTATAGATTTCCCGGAATATTTTGAAAAGAGTTCTATTACGCTTAAACTTGAAGTTAATAAAAAAGATGATTTAAACAGTGAATTGAAAAAGATATTAACTATGGATGTTGAAAAATTAAAAGAACTTATATCATTGCTGTGATTATTTAATGTACGGTATTACTTTCATCTCCATCTGATATTTTTAAATTTCCAATATCGTTAAAATTTGCAAGAGATAGAATAATACTGTTAAAAATGAATCCTGTTATAATAAATTTTGTGAACTTTTCATTGCTTTTGTAAAGTGAAAATAATTGGTGAGTTACATATATGCAATTATCCATAATCTCTTGAAGAAATATATCCCTTTCGTTTTGTTTTTCATCAGAGAAGGATTTTTTTAGCAGCGCTGTCTTTTTAGACTCAAAAATTATGGCTTTAAGGAGATTTTGAAAAAATTCGTCAAAATCTTCCGCGTATTTTACTTCAAAGCCATTAATGAGTTTAATCATTTCTTTCAAGTCCTGTTTTCTTTATATATATAACGGCAGTCTTATTTTAAATCAATCTTTTTATTTTACTATCAGGAAAACATAAGGTAAAATGTCAGGACCGGGATTTTTATGATTTTTTGTTAGTATGCTCTGACCCATAGTTGTTTTTAAATATAACCAAATTTTGATTCTGTTTTAATTTGGGACGACAAATGTTTTATTGGCGATTGATAATCTCTCCTGCAAGATATAACGATGGGAAATAACATAAAATAAAAAAACCTTGACATTTTATTTTTATTAGTTTCTTTGTATCCGTTATTTTAAGCAATAAAACTTACATATTAAAAACAGGAGATTGCGGGTTAGTCCCGCAATTTAACGTAGGAACCGGAGAAAAAATTTATATTTTATGAAGGATTAAATGAGAAAACTTTTACTATTGACATTTATGGCAATATTCATACCCATTATTATACCATGTAAGGTATATGCCGTTGATATATCAGTTGGCGCAATTACATGGTACGTATGGCAGGAGCGTGCTTATACTGAGGGAGAAGCTGATATTTTGAAATTCTCAATAGATCCGACATTTTTCTACGGTCCGGTTGTATCTGTAAAATTTAATGATGACTTTGATTTAACATTTGTCTATCTCTACGGTAAATCTGATGAGAAAAAGGGAATTGATGCCATAATTGACGACCCAATTAATGGTCCCTACCTCTTCCATGTGCCGCTTAGATTCAAATACAAGAGACAAGATGCAGACATTACTCTTAGCTATAGTTTAAATGATTATTTCAAAATCTTTGCCGGAATAAAGTATATTGGATATTCAATGATTATAATTCCTATTTCTGAAGCTCCTGATAAACTTCTTGAAGATCCTACTAAACATAATGGTTTTGGTCCGGGTTTAGGATTAAGTGCTACTGTTCCAATTATTGGTAATTTATTTCTAATTGGTAATGTATCCGGTATATATTTATGGGGTAGGGTAAAAGGTCCCGCCTATTATTCCTATTATGATGCTGGTTATGTCGAAGTGATTAAAAACGAAGATGCTAAATATAAAGAAAGAGGAGTTAACTCAGCTCTACAACTTGCATATTATATAGCGCCTGCATCAATAATAATAACACTTGGAGGAAGATTTCAGTATATTGTGACAGAGTATTATGATCGTACGGCTAACATGGCGATCTGTGCTCATAATGAAACTAAATTTTATGGTATTACATTAACAGCAACATACAATTTCAACATATAGTATTTTTACATTTGCATTTAGTAAACTTAACTGCCGGATAAAATATTTTGTTTATTATCCGACAGTTTATAAAAAATAAAACTATTCTGCACAAACATCTGTTTCATATAAATTTTTTCAGTTACATAAAATACAGCCAATTATTAAATATTTACTGTGCGTATAATTCCGTAACATAAAATTATTTATTTTATTTGTAACAAATGTGTAAAAAAATGGTAAAATAATTATTAATGTATGATGTTGCTTATTACATCTATACAAAAAGGATGGTTTATTTATGAAAAAAATTATATTTTTAGTTTTAATTCTCGCTTCCATATCCTCATGCAAAAATCCTTCAGGAGGAGTCTCTGTAGAAGCTTCGGTACGCGCTTTGGCAGGCGAGGTCTTTCTTTTAGGAAAAGAGAGCAAAATTCCACTTAAAGCAGGGGACCCTGTAAATGCTGCGGCGAAAATTGAAACAGGAGCTAATTCTTTTGTTGATATAACATTTGGAGAGAATATTATAAGAGTGCTTGAAAATAGTACTATTGACATAAAAGAACTTACAGAAAAGACAGAGTTTTTTTTATCACGAGGGGGAATTTTTTCCAAGGTAGTCAGAAAACTTGAGAAAGACGATTCCTATATAGTAAGAACTCTGACAAGTACGGCTGCGGTACGCGGTACTGATTTTCTCGTTTCCGGTTCTTCCGACACAAGCCTTGCAGCCTGCTTAAACGGGAAAATCTCCGTATCAAAAGCAGACGATTCACAGACAGCAGATGTAGATGCAGGACAAGAGATAGCAGTCGAATCGGGAAAACCATTTCAACCGAGAGAACTTTCAGCAAAAAACCGCAATAAAATGAGAGACATTTTAAGCGATTTGCGCAAAGATTCAACGGCTGCAAAAATAGTTCCGTACATGCCGTCACCTGAAAGTAAAAGGATCTATAAGGTTCAGGTAGGAGCATATATCGAGCAGGCTAACGCAAAAGAAGCTGCTGAAAGGCTCCGCAGAATCGGCTACAAACCCGTTACTGATAAATCTAAAAAATATTATCATGTTGTTATTACAGACGTAAAAGCTGGCGATATGCAGCGAGTGGCAGACGATATAGGCAGAGCAAGATTTACAGAGGGATGGTTGCGGGACTAATTGCGGAGGCTTGGATGTGTTTTTATAATCATTAATATAATTTTGTTCATTAAAATTATATATTTTTTTATATTTTAGCGTGATATTATTTTTATTATAGAACTCATATCCGAATAAAAATATCGATAAAATTATTGACATTAAATATGTATTTTACTAACATCATTTAATATGAATTATGAACAATAAAAGGATGGAAAAATTATGAAAAAAAGATTTATTATTATGTTTACTATTATGGCTATTTCATCAATAGCTTTCGCTAAAGACGCTAATAAATATATTGCTGATTTGGATTCTAAAGATGAGAAAACAGTTACTCAGGCAGCAGACTGGCTTGGCGAGAACAAAGAGAAGGATGCTTCAAAAAAGCTTGCTGCATTGCTTTCAGACAAGAGAGACGGCGTTAGACTTCATGCCGTTCAGGCTCTCGGCTATATCGGCGGTAATGATTATGTGGGTTCATTAAACCAGGTTTTATTAAATGATAAAAATCCTACTGTTAGGTATGCGGCTCTTCTTGCAACAATGAGAATTAAAGATGACAAATCCGTACCGGTATGGAAACAAGCTAAAGCAACAGAAAAAGATCCTTTTATATTAGATCTTTTAACAAAACTTGAAGCAAAAGAGAAATAATTGATTGAGCATCAAGAACGAAGATGTTAAATATCTTGTATTTGACGTAGAATCTGTACCTGATGCAAAATTAATACAAAAAGTAAAATATCCGGAAGAAGATTTAGATGAACAGGGCGCTGTTCGAAAATTTCAGGAGGAGATCCAGAAAGGTTCAAACGGCGCTACTGATTTTATACCTGTAACTTTTCAATATCCAATAACTATTTGCGTTGCCAAGATAGGTGAGGATTTTTCACTTAGTGATATTGTAAGCTTAGATCAGCCTGCGTTTAGAACATCAGAGATGGTAAGGCTTTTTTGGCATGGCGTGGAAAATTTATATAGCCATGCGGCATTGGTTACTTTCAATGGCAGAGGATTTGACATTCCTATCCTTGAGTTAATGGCATTCAGATATGGTTATTCAATCAAAAGGCATTTTAAAGATAAATCTGCCGGCAGAAACAGATACAGTCCCAAGCATATAGACCTCCAAGATCTCCTCTCTAATTATAATGCCATTAGAATGACCGGCGGATTAAATCTCCTTGCTAAAGTTTTAGGCAAGCCCGGTAAGATGTCTGCAAAGGGCGACATGGTATATGAAATGTTTCTCAGAGGTGAAATACAAAAGATAAATGATTACTGTATTCATGATGTGTTGGATACGTATTTTGTTTTTTTAAGGACAAGGGTTCTTCAAGGGGATATTAACTTTGCAAGAGAACAGGAGATTGTTGAGAAGGCTAAGTTTTTTATTTATAATAATATGGAGAGAATCCCTGCATTAAAAGAATATTTTGATAACTGGGGTGACTGCGAGCCCTGGCCTTGAGGGTGGGTTGGGGTAGTGGTTAGTAAATAATATAATTTTTTAGAATACTTCCTATTTGTTTCCTTTTGCTTGATTATGTGTCCTGCAAAGCAATTGGCAGTTTTTAATAGTAGTCGCGCCGCCTTTACTCCATGCTGTTACATGGTCTGCGTCCATTTCTTTTTGTTCCCATATTTTACTTTTATTGGCATCGTGTCCGACAGCGCAAAGAGGACAATTTGATTCCCCTTTTTTCTGAGCGGCAGCGGTCTGCTGTTTATACACCGTTTGCTTAGTAGCATCATCAAATACACGAATTTCTAAAAGTTTAGTGTCCTTTTCACCGCCTAAAATGTACTCAAAAACTCCACGACGGTTTTTTACATAGACATCGCCATAAAGCTTTTGAACCGTTTTTGATACTTTTGAAGGATCATAAGACTTTTTGTGATATTCCTCATATAAACGTCCCCATTCAAGACCGCACATTTCTTTTTCTACATCACGGAACACGCCTGAAATCCAATCAATAACGCTGTTAAAATATGTCTTAAGTTCATTGATGTTTGTATCAAGCCGATGTTTTGCCATATAGCCTTCTTTTGTCTGCCCTTTCGAAGAGGCAACCCAAGATAATGCTGTTGCAAGGAATTGTTGCCTTTGTGCTGTACCTGAAATATAAGCACTCCACTTCTGGATATTGGCGTTACTTGAATTACTGAATTCGGCTTTTGCTAAGGTTACGAATGTTCCTGAATAAATAGCGTTAAGCAATTCCTGTTCGTTTAACGGAATACCTGCAATATTTATTGTCTTAAACCAGTCTTTAATCTCGGTTTCCGTTCCCTCGCAATGATAAACCAACAGTTCGCTTTCTATAATTTTAGACTGCTTGTCGGCGGGCAAGGAAGTAAATAACTGCTCACGTCCATTTGCATCTTTAATCGCAAATTTTCCGGTAGTGAAACGACCGATAGAAGTAATTCGTTGTTGACCGTCCAATACTTCAAAATTATTTTTATCCACATTATTAAAATAGATTAGCCCTAATGGATAACCTTTCAGAAGTGAATCGATTACCGCAACATCCTTTTTACCGTCAGCGTATATGTAATTACGTTGATATTCAGGTTGTATCGTTAGTTTCCCGGATAATCCAAACAGACCTTTACCTTCAAGTTCGTTATAAACAAAGCCGTCTACTATTTCGCTGACTTTATATTTTTTAAGTTCCGTTTCCATTTATTTACCCTTTCTTTTCCTTTTTATTAATATACGAGCGTAAATTTCTTTTCCTTTTATTTTGAATCTATGCCCATAATTGGGATTATCTTCAACATACCTGTCAATTCCGATAATTTTAAATTGATCAGGACAGTATTTATCAAGGAAAGAAATAGGAACACCCATAATACCATCATAGTCGGAAGGTATTGCATCGGTATAGGGAACTTCAATAGCATCATAATTATCATACTTGTTGTATGATTTTTTCTCTTTGATTTCTTTGTGCCTACTGAATTTTAAATTGTCCTGCATTGTCATTAACGTTAAATTTTGATGGCGGCGTCCGTGGTCAAGGTTGGTAAACCAACGTACTCCTTTTACTCTTATATATTTATTCCCACTTTCATCAATCCTATACCCAGCCGCATTTAATGGATAACTTTTCGGTACTTGAAATTCCCTATCCCCACTATGTATACTTACTCCTAACCACATTTTATTTTCTTTAATCAGTGGAAAAATTTCCTTGTAGGTAATCGCGTTCATATTACCGATTATGAGAAATTTTTTTCCCGCCTCAATTATCCATTCCAAAAATTCACGAAAAAGCGAAAACGGCGGGTTGGTGATGATCATATCGGCT
>WRGT01000065.1 GCA_009787025.1 Spirochaetota bacterium | reverse complement strand
GTTGAAAAAAATTTGTTATAAGCAAGATCAATTAAAACGGAACGGAACGGAACGGAACGGAACGGAACGGAACGGAACGGAACGGAACGCTTTTTCTAAGCATATCGTTACTTTGTTTACTGTGTCAAACAAAAAATTTTTCATATAAAAATTTTTCTCCTGATTTTAGTATTAAATTTTATTGATTAAATATAACAGATTAAAGATAGCAGATACAACGTAACTCTTCCTATTAAAGTGTCAAGAAAAAACCGGGATTTTTGTGATTATTGCTGATTTTTGTGAGTTGTATTATAGCATTTTTTAGTTTAATTAAAAACTATGATTTACATGAGTGTACAATCATAAAAATCATTATAAATCATATAAATCCCGGTAATCCTGTGAATCATGTTCGAGACTGCCTGCGTTTCTTCTTCGACTCTTTCTCTACTTTCTTTTTAATTTCTTCATAGGATAAACCCTGCTCCATAAGTTTAAGTGCATAGCTTAAGCCTTCTCTTTTACCTTTTTCCATACCCTTTTCTATACCCTCTTCGATACCTTCTATTCTGCCTTTTTCCATACCTTCTTCGCGGGCATCTGCAATAGCGTCTTTTAATGAGTATTCAAGTGTTATCATTTTTACAACCTCCTGCGCGTTTTTCTTAAAATAATCTGCCAATATATCTTTTTTAATGCAATATTCTACTGCTGATTTTATTGCTTCCTCAAGCGGTTTCTTCTTCTCGTACTCTCTTACCTTTGCAATAAAAGCCGCATAGCTTTTCAGAGTCTTGCTCTTACGCTCCAGTTCGGGATTTACTCCTTTGTTTATATTATATACTCTTACTATTAAGTCAAGAAGTATTAATTGGCTATTTTCTATTTCTTCATCAAATTCTTCAAAGGCATCTGATAATCTAATGAATTTTTCTTTGGGAAAAGGAACTTTTCCGTTATACAATACTATAAATTCGGGTCTTGGTAATTTCACTAATGGTTCCTGATATATCCTGTTACCCAATATATTCAAATAAATACCTAATATATATGCCAGAAATCTTACAGGCATATTTTCATTAATTGTTGACTGGTGTTCTATGAGTATCACTATCTTTTTATTAAAGTTAAATGATACGTCATTTTGTACTGCCGAAAAAAGTACGTCCCTGACGGTATTCATTGTAATCATCGACACGTCCGTATAGTTAGTTCCTTCTATAGCATTTAACAGCTCAAGAACAGCGGGTTCATTGTTAAAAAGATGTCTAAAAACACTGTCCTTGTATTTTCTGTTGGCTTTTTTGTTCGTTTTCCTGTTAGATTTCATTAACACCTTCCGCACAGTTGATATATACTATAAACGACTGTGAGTAGCGTCAGATAAAAATTTTTTGCGAAATTTTAAATTTTTTTTGATTTTAATATGGGACATTAATGTATCGTAAATATACTTATTAGACAGCTCCATGACTTAGAAATGTAACTAAATGTTCAATATATACACCGATAAAGTTTTTTATATAATCCTATAGCCAAAATTTATTGACACTATGCTGAGCAAATTTCTTAATACATTAAAGAATAAGAAATCCGGAGTGTAATCATGGAGCTTTCCTCATCATATAAACCTGAAGAGATAGAAAAGAAATGGTATAAATATTGGGAAGATACGGGTTATTTCCATGCTGATGTAAATGACGACAAAGAACCCTATTCTATTGTAATACCTCCGCCCAATGTAACTGGAAATCTCCATGTGGGGCATGCTCTAAATAATACACTTCAGGATATATTGTCGAGATGGCAGCGCATGAAAGGTAAATCCGTTCTTTGGATGCCCGGGACAGACCACGCAGGAATTGCTACGCAGAATGTTGTTGAAAGACTCCTCGCCAAAGAGGGTAAAACAAAGTATGACCTGGGAAGAGTTGAATTTGAAAAAAAAGTCTGGGAATGGAAGGAACATTCGGGAAATCAGATTTACGATCAACTAAAGAGGCTGGGAAGCTCGCTTGATTGGGAAAGGGAAAGATTTACCCTTGATGCAGGTTTATCAAAAGCTGTCAGGAGAGTCTTTGTATCCCTCTATAATGAAAACCTTATATACCAGGGTTATAGAATCATAAACTGGTGTCCAAGATGTGAAACCGCTCTTTCTGATATTGAAACCGAATTTAAAGAACTTGACGGCAATCTTTGGCACATAAAATATTCCATTAAGGGGAACGATGAATTTCTTGTTGTAGCAACTACAAGACCTGAGACTATGCTTGGCGATACAGGCGTTGCAATTAATCCCGATGATGAAAGACATAAACACCTTATTGGAAAAACAGCAATACTCCCATTAATGAACAGAGAGATTCCGATATTCGGAGACAGTTATGTTGATATGGAGTTCGGTACAGGATTTGTCAAGGTAACTCCTGCTCATGATCCGAATGACTTTGAAATGGGTAAAAGGCACAGTCTTGAAGAGATAATCGTCATGGATGAAAATGCCGTAATAAATGAGAACGGCGGAGCGTACAGAGGATTAGACAGATATGAGGCGCGAAAAAAGATTATTGCCGATCTGGAGAGCGCAGGGCTCTTGGTTAAAACCGAAAAACATGTTCATTCTGTTGGTCACTGTTATAGATGCAGCTCCGTTGTTGAACCGTATTTATCAAAACAGTGGTTTGTTAAAATAAAACCCATTGCCGACGAAGCTATTAAAGTAGTTGAAGACGGCAGGATAAGATTTGTTCCCAAAAACTGGGAGAAGACATATTTTGAGTGGATGTACAACATCAGAGATTGGTGTATTTCGCGGCAGCTCTGGTGGGGTCACAGGATACCTGCATTTTATTGTGATGATTGCGGTCATATTACAGTATCAATGGAAGATCCTAAGGTTTGCGAAAAATGCGCCTCGGATAAAATCAGGCAGGACGAGGATGTCCTTGATACATGGTTTTCATCGGCGCTATGGCCCTTTTCCACAATGGGTTGGCCCGATGAAACTTCCGAGCTTAAGAAATATTATCCTACGAGCGTACTTGTTACAGGTTTTGACATTATCTTTTTCTGGGTAGCCAGAATGATAATGACAGGCGTAAAATTTATGAATGAAATTCCTTTTAGAGATGTTTACATCCATGCTTTAGTAAGAGACGAACATGGTCAAAAAATGAGTAAATCGAAGGGGAATGTCATAGACCCTCTGATTATGATGGATAAATACGGTTCGGACGCTTTTAGATTTACCTTAGCTGCATTTGCCGCGCAAGGCAGAGACATTATGCTGTCGGAGAAGAGAATCGAAGGGTACAGTTCTTTTTGTAATAAGATATGGAATGCAACAAGATTTATACTTATGAATTTGGGTGGAGACTTTGAATTAAAGGAGATTGATTTAGAAAAATTAGAAGTCTTTGACAAGTGGATTCTCAATACGCTAAATGATACGATTAAAAAGATAAACGAATCTTTAGAACAGTATAAATTCAACGAGGCAGCGGGCATGATATACGATTTTTGGTGGCATGAATTTTGTGATTGGTATCTTGAATTGGTAAAGCAGAGAATCTATGCTAAAGAGAGTAATTTGGCGGAATCTTCCAATATTGCAAAACAGGTTTTATGCCATGTTCTAAAGAAGGGATTACTTCTTATGCATCCATTTATGCCGTTTATTACTGAGGAGATATGGAGCAGAATTAAATCCAAAGAAGAGAAAGATATTATAATATCAGGGTGGCCTGTATTTACTGAGAATTTAATTTTTTCCGAAGAGTCAAATTACACTAATATCTTTAAAGAGATGATTTATAAGATAAGAAATATAAGAGGGGAAATGAATATCCCTCCTGATAAAAAAGCGCCAGTTGTTTTTAAAACATCAAATGAATTATTAAAACAGATTATTGAAACCGAAACTGTTCATATACAGGCTTTAGCCAAAGTTGACAGTATTACTATTGATCCCGAATATGCGCCGGATAAAACAGATTCTTCGGCTGTTATGCCCGACTTAGAGATATTTGTTCCTCTGAAAGGACTTATTGATATTGCAAAAGAGATTCAGAGAATAGAAAAGGAAATTGCGAAGATCAAATCGGATCTTGATAAGGTAACTTCAAAATTAAGTAATGATAATTTTAGAAAGAATGCTCCTCAAGAGATTATAGAAAAGGAGAGTACAAAAGAGAAGGAGTATATTGAAATTCTTGGAAAGCTTGAAGAGAGTCTTTTAAATATCAAGGAGTAACAGCGTGAAAAAATATAATTTGTCAGAAAACAAAGAGATGCAGATAAAAAATTATTAATACAGTATCTTTTTTAATCTATAATCAATCTCCTTTAGAAATTCTTCAGTATTTACGGATTTTATATCGCTGTCGCTGCAGAGCATTGTAAGGTCTTTAGTCATTATGCCGTCTTCAATGGTCCGAATTGAGGTTTGTTCTAATTTATTTGCAAAGTTGATAAGCTCTTGCAGATTGTCAAGCTCTCCGCGTTTCCTTAATGCGCCTGTCCATGCAAAGATTGTAGCCATTGAATTAGTAGAGGTTTCTTCTCCCTTGAGGTGTTTATAATAATGTCTCTGTACTGTCCCGTGCGCAGCTTCATATTCATAGTAACCATCGGGCGAAACAAGGACGGATGTCATCATAGCTAAACTTCCAAATACCGTAGCAACCATATCCGACATTACATCTCCGTCATAGTTTTTGCATGCCCATATATATCCGCCCTCAGAGCGCACAACACGCGCGACTGCGTCATCAATAAGAGTATAAAAATATTCAATCTTTAGTTTCTCAAATCTGTCTTTATATTCATTATCATAAACTTCCTGAAATATATCTTTAAATCTATGGTCGTATTGTTTGGATATTGTATCCTTTGTGGCAAACCAAAGGTCCTGCTTTTGATCTACTGCATAGTTAAAACATGAACGGGCAAAACTATAGATTGAGCTGTCTGTATTGTGCATACCCATAATTACGCCTTGTCCGTCAAAGTCATGAATAGTCTGTCTTGTTATCTCTCCTGTCTCTGATGTAAATACCAGCTCTGCTTTCCCTCTCTCCTTTATGCGGCTCTCAACATTCTTATACACATCACCGTATGCATGACGGGCTATTATAATCGGTTTTTTCCATGCAGGGATAAACGGTTTAATTCTGTTTACTATTATTGGGGCTCTGAACACCGTCCCGTCAAGTATGGCGCGTATTGTGCCGTTTGGGCTTTTCCACATCTGTTTAAGATTGTATTCCGTTACCCTTTCCGCATTTGCAGTAATAGTTGCGCATTTTACGGCTACGCCGTATTTTTTAACGGCTATTGCAGAGTCAATTGTCACCTGATCATCGGTTTTATCTCTATGTACAAGTCCAAGGTCATAGTATTCTGTTTTAAGATCAATGTATGGGGTTAACAGTATATCCTTTATCATCTGCCAGATAACTCTGGTCATTTCATCTCCGTCCATTTCTACAAGAGGCGTTTTCATTTGGATTTTTCCGTTCATCTATTTCTCCTGATTCCGTAACAAATAATAATCCATATTGCAATTTTACACTTTTTAAGTATATTATAATTTATAGATTTTTATGAAGAAAAATTATTCAAGAAAAAAATAAGTATAAGTTTAGAAAGTTTAAGAGATGCAACCATAAATGCATCATCTAAGAAAGATTTTGCAGCTTCAGGAGAAAAGATTGTAAAGATGGAGTCTGAGATTGAAGATGCTATGTTAATGAACGATGCATCAAAAAGCAGTATAGAAAATCTCATGAATGACTATGCCGATAAAAATGCAGATATAAAAAACAAATTTAAAGACTTAGCTGATAAGTGCAATACCGTCCATGAACAGCAGCTTAAAAACTATGAGGCTATTCGGAATATAAAAGAAGAATATAAAAAAGCGTATGACGAAATAATGAAAAAATTTAAAGGGGATAAATCAAAGATATATAAAGACCTTGACGATTTTAAAAACAGACAACGTTAATAGCTTTAAAACCGATCCGTTGTTATCTGATAATCTTTCTGTTTAATGACGAATCTACAAAGCTGCTATGCTCAATCAATTCCGATATATTGGGATTTTTTCTAAACCTCAAAACGTTCAGCATAAATATATCCAGCTTGCTTACTATATTAGGCGGCAGGACCGAGCCGTCTATCTCGATTGAGATAACAGGATAGTCCCTGTCCCTGCTCCACGGCGTAATGAGTCCCTCAATAACCCGTCCTATCAAACAGGCAAACGGCGATATATTCACTATCCCGGAATAATCATGCATCATTGCAGTTGAAGCTGCTCCGCTCGAAATTGATATTTCGGAATCCAGTTCGTTTGTAACAAAATGGCTATGGGCATTTCCCATTATCTCTTTCATGTTGTGCGGTGTTGTCGGAATTAAATCAGCCACAGACAGCGCAGATTTTATTTTTCTTTCAACATTATGTTTCCATATCTCTTCTATTTTCCATAGAACAAGTTCCCTCAGCTCTTTTGAGAATAGTTTTTTGTACCATGGAAGCAGCTTATACCTTTTTAATATCTCATATTTCCTTACAAAATCAGTGTAGTATATCCATTCCGTAATTCCCGATACCTTTGCAATTATACCCTTTCTGCTCATAAGCCGTACCAATTCATCAACGGCAAAATCATCCCGTCTTACATAGATTTCACCTACAACAAGAACCTTCGGAGTATCTTCTACTTTCTGTTTCAATGGTATTTTTCTTATTTCAGAGGCTATTTCCTTCAATGAAGGTATAATTAGTTTTATATCTTTCTCAACAATCTCCATCAAGCCTTGCCACAGTTCATCATATTTGGCAATAGCAGCGGCAGGATCAACAGCGCACGTTCTTAAAGACGTTTCAATATCCTTCATATAATCTGCAATAGTAATTCCCCACCACGCATTTTGTGAAAAATCAGGACCTAACTCGTTATATGAATTTTCGGAATCAAGCGTAACTACTACTACATTTTCAAAGCGCATATCACGGAAAAGATTTTCGTAAAAAATAAAATATTGTCCTGTCCTGCACGGACCTGTTGTAGTAGGTACAAACAGGAGATATATTTCATCTTTCCTGTATTTATCCGACTGAAAGTATTTAAGGGCGCTGCCAAGCACTAACTGTGAAGGGAGACACTCTTTTCCCGACATATAACTTCTTGCAGTCTGCAGCGTATATATATCCGGGAGGGGCATAGCTTCGGCATTTATTTCAATACCGCGGAGTGAAGCTGCCAGAAGTTCGGTGGACAGCCTGCCCATATTAGAGAGGAGCATTTTAACTTTTCTGTTTCCAAATATATTGATGCGCTTATTATTGATTGTGTCATATATATGCAGAGGGTCTTTTCCGTTATTAATAAATCTCAGCCCGTTATCATATCTGTTATCATCACCGCCGCTATACTTTAACCTGTATCCTTCAATAATATCAAGGAAGGCTTCAACCCTTGTATCAATCCCTGCATCGGCAGAATGTGAATCCAATTCTAAAATAAGAAAGGGTTTTGTTCCCATCATCCATTTTATATAATGCAGCATAAATGAATCGGGCGCGCATGAAAAGTTAGAGATAAAAGTAATAAATATGTTATCTTCATCTTTCAGGAATGATGCGGCTCTCATATCCTGCTGCCCATAATACCAATACATGTTATCAAATATGTGAGTCTCTTCAAACGGCAGCATATCAAATGGAATTACGGAATATCCCCTGCTTGTAAATTTTTTCGGTATCCCCATATTGGCATCTTTGGTAAAGGCATTATACGGTCTTCCAAGTAGAGCTATTACGGGGTGTTCTGCTTTTCGCGCCCGCTCTACAGCTTCAAGTCCTAAGGCTTTATACTCTGCAAAAAACTCCTCCTGTTTTTTATATGCAACATTAAACGCTTTCTCTATATTATTTTCCGAAATATCAAGCTGTTTTGATAATGCCAGCATCCCTTCAAGGGCTTTATTTTTTCCATATTTAAAACTTATTATAGGCGCGAGTATCATATTCTCGTCAATCTCGGTAAAAGCCTTTTTAATATAATATGGAAGACTCTGAGTTATTGGGCAGAAGTTTGCATGTACATCGTCTTCATAGCTTTGCATATCTCTAAAGTGGGGTACAAAGATAAAATCAACATCGGATTCAATTATAGATTGAATTGCTCCGTGTGCAATCTCAGCAGGAAAACAGTAAGCGCTCTCAACCTTTGCTACGCCGTCTTGAAGTATCTCCTCCGACAGTTTTACTTCAATACCAAGCGTATGAAAAAACCATGAGTAGAAGGGCCAAAGCGTATAAATAGAAAATGCTCTGGGGATTCCCACAACATAATCTTTATTTTTTTGGAGTGTACCCGTATCAGGCGCAAATTTTTTAAACATCAGCTCTTCTCTTACATCAATATAGTTGAAGATAGAGCTTTCATCTATTACCTTCTTTTTTCTGGAATTGGCATATTTGTTGCATCTTCCGCCAAACATATATTTATGGCTGTTTACATTAAGCATTTTAATCGGACAGTAATTATCGCAGGCTCTGCATATAAATTCCTTTTCATTAATAATATCGGTTTCTAAAAGTTGATCAATATCAAACGAAGCCTTTTCCAAAAGTCCGTCTTTATATTTCTGTTTTGCAAGTATGCCGACCCCAAAGGCGCCTAAAAGTTCGGGACTTGGCGGAACAGTTATATCTCTGTCAAGGAGCATGGCAAATGCCAAAGGTACCGCCTTGTTTTTTGCAACTCCCCCTTGCAATACTATATTCTGCCCGATTGATCTGTTCCCGACAACTCTGTTGAGATAGTTTGAAACAATAGATGTAATAATACCGGCAGTAATATCCTCTTTAGACGCTCCGTACTGTATTGCCTTTCTTATGTCGGAATTAATGAATGCCGAGCAGTGTTCTCCGAATTTTAACGGCGAGTCGGCTTTAAGCGCTATATCTCCAATCTGTTTAACATCGGTAATATTCAGATCGCCTGCAGCGGATTCTTCAAGGAATGACCCTGTACCTGCAGAACAGGCTTCGTTCATTGCATAATCTATAGGCACGCTGTTTTTGAGGTAAACATATTTTGCATCTTGACCGCCTATTTCAAAAATAGTATCAATGTCTTTCTTGAAGTAGGTTGTACCTGTTGCATGCGCTATAATCTCATTGTAGATTCCTGCTGTTTCCACAAATACGCCGAGTATCTCACGCGACGAGCCTGTTGTTGCAGCAATGGATATATTTATCCTGGAGTCTCCTATCTGTTTTTTAATCTCCCCTTTGATCTCAGACAGGCATTTTTTCAACGCTATTACAGGTTCACCATGGGTGCGTCCATAGTAGTCTGCAACAATTTCATCAGTCTCTATATCAATAAGCGCAACCTTTGTGGTTGTTGATCCTCCGTCTATTCCGAGGATATATTCGCCGTTTGGTTTAATTTTACCTCTGAGCGGTTCTATGTATTTTACTCTATCTATTGATTTTTTTAGAGAGGGATATCGTCCGAATGCTACTTCTCCCTTCTTAAATATTTTGTCTTGTGACGGAATTTGACTTCCCGATTTTTCCGCAAGCAGCGCTGCTCCGAATGCTTCAAAGAATTTTGCCTGCTCAGGCACAATTATTTCAATGCTTGGAAGTTTCTCTTTAATATATTTAATGATATAGTGATTATCCGTAACTCCCCCGGTCAGAACTACACGGCCTTTTTTTATCTTAGCCCTTTTTAAAAAGTCGGTAACCTTAACAGCCATAACTTCACTAAGCGACAATACTATATCATACTTTGTAGCTTCGCCTTTATTCAGTTTATGCGTACAGTCGCTCTTCATAAATACGGAACATCTTGATGATAAAGGATAGGGCTTTGAAGATTCGGGTATAGAATTTATAACAGAGAGATTCAGGTCCATTCTTCCAAGCTGTTGTTTAAAAAATTCACCTGTTCCAGATGCGCATTTATTCCCTGAAAAGTTAGTTACAATCTTGCCGTTTTCATCAAGTGTATAAACAATAAAATTTTCCCCTCCAAGCGATACAACGGCATCAGCCTTAATGTTGAGTTTTTTTATAGCCTCTTCAATACATATACTCTCAATAACATTATTTGTATTTACAAGATAACGCCCTTCGGTTCCTGTAACAAGAATTTTACTATCCTGCGGTATTTCATCACTATATATAATTTTTTTCAGGACGGATAAAAAGTCCCCTTCGTGTTCAATAACTCTATGAAATAATATTTTCTCTCCATCTAACAAAACAGCCTTAATACTAGATGAACCGATATTAATACCCAAACTGTGCATCATTCCCCCTGAGAAGTTTATATACCAATAAATTTATTTGCAATAAAATTTGTCTGTTTTCCAATGTCAATAACTTATTGTAAGTTTATAACGGCAGATATAGAATTGCAGATAATATAATTTTTATATTAAAAATTTTTAGACGTGAATAACTCAAACCTGCTCCGACTCTTTAGTTCAAATTAAGCCGATATTCGGGGAAAACTGTCTTAAAAACTCATCAAATTTGTATAGCATTTAGTCTCCGCCATAGCAAACGCTCCTACAACCCCAACCAAGCAGCCATTCTATCTTAGTCCATTTAATTCCATCACCGGAATATGCAGCTTCGGTGCCAGTGCCGGTGGCCACAGCTAAAAACTTACCGTCGCCATAACAAAGACTTTTCCAAGCCGCTTCATCTGGTAATGTTGCCGCTTTCCAGTTGATTCCGTCCTTAGAATATGCTGCGTTGTTGCTCTCATTTGCAATAGCTACAAACATGCCGTTGCCATAGCAGACGCTTTGCCAATATGCAATACATGGTAATGTTGCCGCTTTCCATTCAATTCCATCTTCGGAATAAGCCGATTCATTGGTGAAACTTACAGCGACAAACTTGCCGTTACCATAGCAGACGCTTTGCCAGCGATTGATACTCGCCATTGTCGTTTCAACCCATTTAATTCCATCGTTGGAATATGCTGCTGTGTCGCTGTAAACTGCTACAGCTACAAATTTTCCATTACCATAGCATATGCTAGTCCAATAATCCTTTTTCGGCATTGTTGCCGCTTTCCAGTTGATTCCGTCTTTGGAATATGCCGCTGTTGCGCTGAGAGCTGCTACAGCTACAAACTTCCCATTACCATAGCATATGTTAGTCCAATAACTTTTTTTCGGCATTACTGTCGTTTTCCATTTAATGCCATCATTGGAATATAAGGCTTTATCGCTTCCAGAGGAGGCTATTGCTGCAAACTTCCCATTACCATATGTAACACTATCCCATAGATTTTTATTAGGTAATGTTGTATCTTCCCAATTGATTCCATCATCGGAATATGCGGCATGACTAAAGTCAACACTTACAAACTTGGGCTGTTTTCTCGAATCTATGTTGTTGTTCCCATTGCCGCTTCTAATAATAGCAAATGAAAGTACCAGCATCAATGTTAAAAAGATTATATTTTTACGATTATTATTCTTCATAACAGATATACCCGTTCCTGCGTTCTATGCGAAGAAATTATTGCTGCCGTAATTGTTAATATTCTATTAAAGTCTTTATCTTGCATATTGTTCATTTTAGAAACATAACTTTATGTTTAATTGAATCATCAATCTTTCTATTTAGATGCATACTCTTATTTAACTCTAACTAATTTCTTCTCGTCAAACTTATATATTTCTTCTGCGCTCTTTCCATAAGGCTCCAGTCTATAAGAACTATGTACATTTATTTTTAGAAAGTAACAATTTTCCGATTTATTATAATCTATAATACTCTTATCTGGGTCTATCGCATTTGGTATCTTAGCACGAGCCTGTAAAACATATTCATTTTTATCATTATATTTCTTCCTATTAAAAATTTCAATCATCCAAAAGTCTATACTAAAAATAAATTTTTCATCAACAAAAAATTTGCTCTCATATGAACTAAAAAAAGGCGACCTGTCTATTATTTTTTCATCCTTGATTTCATATATTTCAGAAACCTCAATAAGAAAAAATGATTCTCTTTCAGCATATCTAAATATTATAATATTATTATCTTTAAAATACTCAAATTTAACCCCATACATTTGGTCATATCTTAAACGGTTCCGCCCAAAACGCTTCTCAAGAATCTGGATATAATATTTTTCCGGTATTAAACTTTCATCCAAACAATAAATATCATCGTTCCTTACCCAGCCAATCTTCTCACCGTTTGTAACTATTTGACACCAAAAATCTTCTTCGCCTTTTCTTGTTATCTGTTTCTCTTTTTTTATAAGATATACAAGTTCGCCGTCTTTAAGGTCTTTCATTGTTATACCATATGGCGTATGTCTAAAATGTACTTTGCTGCCTTTAATTATGCCGTATTTATCATAATTCTTATCCTTGCCATACATTGACGCTGCAATACATAAAAAAAAGCATATTATCAAGAAAGCCTTAAAGTATTTATTCATATGTTAATTCCCCAAAAAAAATTTTTGCTTATTATTCTAAAGTCTCAAGTTTTTTTATAGACAGCTTATAATAGTCGTTGGACAGGCATTTATAGATATTAAGTCTTTTATTATTAAACTGTTCAAGAATTTTTCTAAATTCACTCTTAGCGGCATCGTCAGTGCATATACCGTGTCTCTTTCCGTATCCGCAGTCAATACATGCAGGGTTGTGCCTTCCCTGCTTTGTTAAAGCATGGTCGTAATTATTTTTATAACAAAACGGGCACAGCTTATAATTAAGTCCCGATGCCTCATTTTTTTCTATAGAGATTTTTATTTTTTCCCAGATAACCTGCGAGATTTTTTCATCCCACGTTAAAATCTCCTTTTCATCTCCGTCAACAAAATACCACTCATTTGGTATCTTGCAAAAATCATTCATCCAAAGAGATTTCTCTTTCATAAACCGGGCTAATGATTTGCCGTATTTCATATTATTTTCCAATTTTTAATCTTTAGTTATTAATAGGTGATTACAGTTTTTTATCAACTTAATTTTACTCTGAAAATACAAAGAATTAATAAAAAAGACTCGCGTAACCTGTGTTTTCTAAAAATTAAATAATTTTACGAAAGAATATTTACAAAAAAACATAATGTAAATAAGAATAACATAATCCGGCAGAAACCGGAAGCACGCTGATGACGCAGATTATTAAAGATCAACGCAGATATAGCAGATATATAAGATGAAAACAAAGGATTGAGTTATAGCAGCTTATGAATGAAATAAAAAGGGTTGAAATAAAAGTCAAAGGTATTGTTCAGGGAGTCGGTTTCAGGCCTGCAATGTCAAAACATGCAGCCGCTATTGGATTAACAGGTAAAATATTTAACGCGCGTGATTCCGTTCATATTGAAATACAGGGGGATGATCAGATTGTTCGGCAGTATATTGACCGCTTTTACGATTTAATACCTGCAAACGCAGTAATATCATCTTTTTCATATAATAATATCCCCATTGAACTTAATGACAAAGAATTTATTATAGTTGAAAGTATGGACTCCGGACCTACAAGATTCAGCATCCCTCCGGATCTGGCTGTTTGTAAAACGTGCAGAGATGAGTTCTATGATACTGGAAGCAGGAGGTATCTCTATCCGTTTATCTCTTGCGGAGATTGCGGTCCGAGATATACATATATGAAGGACATGCCGTACGATAGAAGCAATACCTCTATGATAGAATTTCCATTTTGTAAAAAATGTTTAAACGAATATAATGATCCGTCAGACAGACGCTATCACATTGAAGGTTTTTCATGTCCGGAATGCGGTCCTGTAATAAAACAGTTTGATGAAACAATAGATGTATTACTTGAAGGCGGAATAGCTGCCATAAAGGGCTTAGGCGGATACCACATTGCCTGCTCTGCAATAGATTACAACGCTGTCCAAAAATTGAGAGATAGAAAGGCGCGTCCCGGAAAACCCTTTGCCGTTATGTTCAAATCCGTTGAAGCTGCAAATGATTATGTAAACCTCTACCCAAACGAAGAGAGACTTTTACTCTCAAAAGAATCGCCCATAGTAATAGTAGAAAAGAGGGATAATACCAATATTGCAATAAATGTTGCTCCTGATAACGGATACTTGGGAATTATGATTCCATATACGCCGCTGCACCAATTAATATTAGACAGAGTTAATATACCGCTTATAATGACAAGCGCCAATATATCGGGCGATCCATTGATAATTGACGATGCAAAAGCGGCTATGGAATTATCCGACATAGCAGACATTTTTTTAACTCATAACAGGGAGATATATAAACGCGCAGACGACAGCATTTCATATATATATAACGGAAATGAAATAAATATAAGGATGGGCAGAGGCAAAATGCCCTATCCTATAAAATTACATAGAGTAAGTGAAAAAAAAATACTCTCGGTCGGAGCAGAACTAAAAAGTAATATATCAATAGTATCGGACGATAATCTTGTAACAAGCAATCATATCGGCGACCTTGGCACTCCCGATACATTTAACCACTTTATAGAGACGGTAAACGAGATGTCGGATTTTTATAGTGTTAAGCCTGATACGGTTATTGCAGATATACATCCCGATTATGAATCAACCTGTTTTGCAAAAAATTATTGCAATGACAACGCTATTAAGCTATATCAAATCCAGCATCACTTTGCCCATTTTTTGTCATGCTATTTTGAAAATGAACTAAAAGGTACAGTTGCAGGTATAATTTTTGACGGAACAGGTTACGGAACCGACGGAACAATTTGGGGCGGAGAGATACTCACTGGCGATATTCATTCATTTGCCAGACACGGAAGACTTTCCCTCTTCCCCTTGCCCGGCGGCGAGAAGGCTATAATAGAACCATGGAGAATACTCGCAGGTTTACTCAGTGAAGATCAATTTTTTGATACGTGTACATGGGTTGAGCAGAGTACTTTGGAGAATATACAAAGAATTGTCTATAACGAAAGGTTCTCGCCCCTCACTTCAAGCGCAGGGAGACTCTTTGATGCGGCAGGCGCACTGCTCGGCTTTAAGAAAAACGTCTCGTATGAGGCTGAAGCTGCAATTTATCTTGAAATGCTTGCAATGAAAAGCGGCTCTAAAGACGTTATCCCATATACAATAAAAAAAGAAAATCAATTGACTGAGTTAGATACATCTATGCTTATTAAGGAATTATATAAGAGAAAAAAAGACGGGTCAGAGCTGTATGATTTGGCAAAAATTTTTCACAATTCGTTATCAGATGGAATAGTGAATATTGCCGCTGAAATATGCTCTCAAAACGGTATAAATCAACTCCTTTTAAGCGGAGGAGTCTTTCAAAACAGAATTATGCTTACAGAAGTTGAAAAAAGACTTGAATCAATAGGACTTAAAGTTTTTATTAACAAACGAATCCCAACAAATGATGCCGGGGTATCTGCCGGACAGGCAATTTATGGAGTTTACAATGCATGAGCTTGGACTTGCAATGAATGTAAAAGAGATAGTTGAAGGCGCTGCAAAAGATAATGGAGCTGCAAAAATTAAAGAGATTAATATAGTTGTAGGCGAATTTAGCTCTGTTGCAATTGAAGCGCTGGAATTTGCAATGGAGGTTGTAAAAAAAGATTCATTATTCCATGATGCAAAAATCAATATAAAATCTACCAAGACTATTCTTTTGTGCAGCGAATGCGGAAAAGAGACAGTTATGAAAGATTTTATTTTTAAGTGTAATTCATGCGGCAGCGGAGCCGTAAGGATAATTGCCGGCGACAGAATGTATGTTGATTCAATAGATATAGAATAACAGGAGAAAAAAATGCATTACATTGAACTTGAAAAAGACCTTCTTCATCAAAACGATAAACTTGCCGAAAACATAAAAAATAATATGAATGACCATCAGATATATGTTCTCAATATTATGAGCGCTCCGGGCGCAGGCAAGACAAGTTTGTTAGAGGCGGTTATACCTGAGCTTTCAAAAAAATACAGGATTGCAGTTATTGAGGGTGATATTCAGGGAACAGCAGATGCAGACAGGCTGTCAAAATTTAACATAAATGTTCATCAAATAAACACTCACAGTTTATGCCACCTTGAAGCTTCAATGATTGAAAGGGCTTTAGTAAAATTCGACCTGCATAAAATAGACTGTCTGATTATTGAAAATGTAGGCAACTTAGTCTGCCCGGCAGACTTTTTCCTTGGAGAGGACGAGGTAATGATGGTTGTATCCGTATCTGAGGGTCATGATAAACCGCATAAATACCCTGTAATGTTTAGTAAGGCTGATATAATTATATTAAATAAAATGGATATTATCGGTTCAACTAATTTCGACACGGATATTTTTTATAAACAGGTACGCGAGCTGAATAGAGATGCGGATATTATGGAGGTATCTGCAACTAAGGGCGCCGGCATAGATAAATTAATTAAACATATAGAGCATGGGATTCAACATAAAAAAGGACTTCATCATGACCACGGAGGACATTGTCATTGTTAGGACTGTGATTGAAATGATTTAAAAGAGGATTAACTTATGAGAAAGTATCTTATTAATTGGGAAAATTATTGACATTTTTAATGCCGGATATACTTAGTATATCCTAATATATCGGAGGATGTCTATGCAAACAACTATAGTTAAATGGGGTAATAGCCAAGGTATAAGAATTCCAAAGGTATTTCTGAGTAATCTGCAAATTACAGAGAACGATATGGTTGAAATAAAATTGGAGAATGATAAAATTATCATAGAAAAAAGCAATACAAAGAAACATAAAACAACTAAAGAACGTCTCGCAGATTTTTATGGAGTGAATTCAGGCAAAAAACATATTCAACAAGAGGAGCTTGACTGGGGTAAACCTGCAGGCAAAGAAATATGGTAGAACAAGGTGATATTATCTGGTTGAATTTTGATCCGCAAATTGGACATGAGCAGAGAGGGAGACGACCGGCTTTAGTAGTCAGCAATAAAACATTTAATAATTTTTCTAATTTGGCAATTGTTTGTCCAATAACAAATACAAACAAGAAGCATCCGTTCCATATAAAATTAGATAAGAGAATAAAAACAACAGGTGTTATTTTGTGTGATCAGATAAGAACGTTAGATATAAATGCGCGTAATTATGAATTTATTGAAAAAATTCCGGATGACATTCTATGGGATGTCATAGATATTATTAGCGGTTTTGTTGAAATGGATAATTAAAGCGATTGAGGAATTGCGGGAAGCAGATTGCTTCTCCTACATCGTTCAATAAACATTTCATAATTATAAAAAACATATAACATTATACAGTACCCCATAAAATAGACACGACCACAGATAACGTCACAGTTCATAAAAAAATATCTTTGTGTTATTCCCATCGGAATCGGTACCGTCATCTAAGTATATCCACCCTCTGGTTGAATAATACTTTTCAAGTTTAATAATATCTCTGTTGTCTAAAAATAGAAAAATTTTTTTAAAACCCTTTTCGCGGGACAAATCTAAAACCGCATTTATGAGTTCCGAACCTATGCCTCTGTTTCTGTAGTCAGGCAAAACATATAATGCAGACAGCCATGGAGTTAAATCCTCTCTGCTTTGCAGATCTACTGTTCTTAAAGAAACCATCCCTACAGGAAACTCATTACAGAGAGCGACAAATGAACATGGGAGTTCATTTGACTCTGCGCGTTTTTTATATTCATACATTACAAGTCTAAATGATAAATCTCTATTAATAAACCAATTAAGGTATGACCAATATGCAAGTATTGGATACAGGGATTTTTTTTCATGGAGTGGATATATTTTTAACATATTTATCTCTGCTTTGTTTCGTCTCTTATCCATTTTAAAAAATCTTCGTTGCCTCCGATAATCGGGAATGCAACGATACATGGACATTCATAGCTGTGGAGGCTTTTTACATTTTCTATAATTTCGTTTATCAGCTCATTTTTAGTTTTTGCAATTACTATAACTTCGTCTCCCGTCTCTATTTTGCCTTGCCAGTGATATATGGATTTCATATTGTCTATAATATTTACGCAGGCTGCAAGCCTTTTAGATACAATATTTTGACCGATAATTTTAGCCTCTTCCATTGAACTTGTAGTTATATATATTATACATTCGGACATATTTTACCTCTTTTAAGATTATAGTGTCTCAATTACCGGTTTATTATATCTATAATTGCATATCTTTAGCAAGAATAAACTTTTATAATAAGTAATTTTTTATTTGATTAAATGATAATATAATTGCATCTTGTAAAAGGGCAGATAATTATCCGCCCCTACACCTTTCATAGAGTTATGGAGGTAATTATGAAGTTTTCCAACGAAGCAAAGGTTGGTTTTACGGTAACTTTAAGTTTCACTATATTTATTCTCATTATTGCTCTTCTTGCAAAGATAAATGTGTCAAGGTCAGGATATGAGTTAGGAATATACTTTGGTTTTTTAAATGACCTGAGCGTGGGAGCGCCCGTAAATATTGCAGGCGGAATTAAAATAGGTCAGGTTACGGGAATAAAGCAGTCAGGAGAACAGACTGAGGTTACTGTTTGGATAGATAATAAGTATAAACTGCTTAAAACTACGAAATTTGCAATTTTTACAAAGGGGATAATAGGGAGTAAGTATATAAATGTTTTTATTCCGCCTTCAACAAACATTGAAGATTTTTTTCAGGATGGCGACCGCTTACATGGAATTGACCCGCCAAGTTTTGACCAGATGATGTTAATATTTCAGGGATTTATGCAGGACCAGAGCGGCGGAGAAATGCTTGCTGAAATATTTACAAACTCCAAGCAGTTTGTTGAGAATCTCAATGCTATCTCAAAGGATAATAAAGGCGATATAAGGGAATCTGTCGTTGCAACGAAAGCGGCAATATTTCTCTTTTCACAGCAGATGAATCTCTTTATGAATGAGTTGAATAAGTTTACCGGGAACATGTCAAGTTTATCGGAAAAGAATAAGCAGGATGTCACTATAGCCATAAAAAATATGTCTGAAATAACAAGTAATTTAAACAAAATTATTCAAAGGCTTGAACAGGGCAGAGGCAGTATGGGAAAACTAATGTATGATGAAGAGATATATTACAATATAAAAGATGCGTCTCAATCTGCAAGGGATTTATTCAACGAGCTTAAACAGGATCCTTCAAAACTATTTTTTAAGCAGAAGCAGTAATATGTCAAAAAAGGGAGATTTCTATTTCTGCACAGCCTGCGGCGCCGATTTCTCAAAATGGAACGGCAGATGCGGTTCATGCGGTGAATGGAATACCATTGTTGAAAAGAGTGAAATCAAATCCGACAGAAAGTCGAGGGATATACCAAAGGCTGTTCTCCTCAGCGATGTTGATAAAGAGAAGACGTCACGCAGCAATTCCGGCATTAAAGAATTTGACCTCGTATGCGGCGGCGGTATTATACCGGGCTGCGTTATACTCCTCGGCGGAGAACCCGGCGTAGGGAAGTCAACCTTAGCGCTTCAAATATCTGAAAAACTCAATGCCCTCTATATTTCAGGGGAAGAATCTCCTGCACAGATAAGGGGAAGAGGCGAGCGGCTCTCTATTGATTTAAGCAAGATACACATTTCTGTAAATAATGAAATCGACGATATAATCGACTTAGCGTTGAGCATACTGCCGGGCTGTCTTATTATAGATTCAATTCAGACAATATACTCGGCAGATATTCCCGGAATAACAGGTTCCGTAAGTCAGGTAAGAGAATCGGCATCACGATTGGTTGACCTTGCAAAAAAACACGGAATACCTGTAATACTGATTGGTCATATAACAAAGGATGGTAATATCGCAGGTCCAAAACTCTTAGAACATATAGTTGATACTGTCCTGTACTTTGAAGGCGATTTTTCAAAGAACTACCGCGTGCTGAGGGCGTTTAAAAACAGATATGGTTCGGTAAATGAGCTCGGACTCTTTAGAATGACGCCGTCAGGATTAGAGGAAGTTGAAGATAAAAATAAGATATTCTTAAATCCGTTTTTATCGTCTGCTCCGGGGAATGCAGTATCGGCTGCTGTTGAAGGTAGCAGAACAATTCTGTTTGAGGTACAGGCGCTTGTTACATTTTCAAGTTTTTCAAATCCAAGAAGATTATCAGACGGTTTTGATATTAACAGGCTTATAATTATATGCGCAGTATTGGAAAAGCATGGCGGCTTAAAATTGAGCAATTTTGACGTATTCATAAATGTTTCGGGAGGATTTAATATCAATGAAACATCTGCAGACCTTGCAGTAGCCGTTGCCATTGCTTCAAGTTTAAAAGATAAGAGAGTTGATGAGAGCGCAGGATTTATCGGAGAGGTTTCGTTATCAGGAGATATAAGACCCGTATCTAATATAGAAAAAAGGGTTCAGGAATTCCGCTATTCCGGTTTTAAAAGAATATATGTATCCCCTGCCGATATGGAAAAAAGCAAAAAAGTTGGTTTTGACGGCGATATAATCGGCGTAGCTTCAATACATGAAATAATGGATATTGTATTTTGAAGTAATATAAAAAGTTTATGAGTGGATAAGTATATGAGAAATAAAAATCATAAAACCATAACCCTTTTGGGCTTAGCTCTGGGAATTATATTTGTCATTATTGCAGGATGTAGTAATAATAGCAACAATCTTACACAACCTGAGTTTTCTCCAAAAAAGCAAGCTAAGTTTGTAGCCATAGCCGGTTGCATAGAAGAAGGTAGCGATATAGCTGCATATTCTACTGATGGAATCAATTGGAATGCGACAAAAATGCCGGAAATAAACTGCTGGGCAAGCGTTTGCTACGGCAATGGTAAATTTGTAGCTGTAGCGGGTAATGATGAAGCTGCATATTCCGAAGATGGCATTAATTGGAAAACAACAAAATTGCCAAGTAGAACCGATTGGACTAGTGTTTGCTATGGTAATAAAAAATTTGTAACTGTAGCCAACAGAGGCATAGCTGCATATTCTACCGATGGAGTCAATTGGGAAACAGCAAAATTACCGAGTAATATTACTTATGGTAAAAGTATATGCTATGGGAACAGAAAATTTGTTGTACTGGACTATAAAAAAAACATAGCTGCATATTCTACTGATGGAATCAATTGGAAAACGGCAAGATTACCCGGTGACGATGATTGGGGAATATCGAGCTGGTCGAATGTTTGCTATGGTAATGGAAAATTTGTGGCGATAGGCGAGAGTAACAACATGGTCGCATATTCCACTAATGGAATCAATTGGGAAACGGCAAGATTGTTGAGTTACAAGGAGGCTGATAATTATGGCGGCATGTGCTGGGAGAGTGTTTGCTATGGCAATAAAAAGTTTGTAGCTGTACTCTTTAACTCTGAAGCATACCAAAGATCCGCATATTTCTATAACTCTAGCAGTAACAAAGCTGCATATTCCGAAGACGGAATCAATTGGACGTCAGCAATATTACCGTACGCAAATTGGACTAGCGTTTGCTATGGTAATGGACTGTTTGTAGCAGTAACTTATAACAGAGACAAAGCTGTATATTCTAAAGACGGAGTCAAGTGGTTGGAAACAACCATGCCGAGTTTCGCAGATTGGAAGACTGTTTGCTATGGCGGAGAATAAAAAGTGCTGCAGAGGCGCATCCCATATAAAGCGAACAGTATTGAATTGATGATTAAAAAAGTGATTGGGATGCATAATAATATTGTAGGATATCTATATGAAGAACAAAAATCATAAAAGTACAATTATTTTAATTTTGATTCTGGGAGTTATATTTGCTATTTTTACAAATTGTAATAATATTGCAGGTCTGAGAAAAAAATTTAAGTTTGTAATGGTATCTTGGCATAATGGATCAGGTCGCAGCAATATAGCTGCATATTCCGAAAATGGTATTAATTGGGAACTGACAGCAATGCCGAGCAGATCGCATTGGAAAAGCGTTTGCTATGGTAATAAAAAGTTTGTTGCTGTATCCGGTTACAGTATCAAAGCAGCTTTTTCTGCTGATGGGATCAAATGGAACCAGACAACATTGCCGTTTGCTAATTGGTCTGGCGTTTGCTATGGGAATGGAATGTTTGTTGCTGTAGCTCAAGGTGGTGATTCTGGTTACAGCTATAGAGCGGCATATTCCGAAGATGGGATCAAATGGAACCAGACAACAATGCCGAGTAATGCAAGTTGGGAAAGTCTCTGTTATGGTAATGGTAAGTTTGTTACAATAGCCTATCTTAGCGACAAAGCGGCATATTCCGAAGATGGGATCAAATGGACAGGGACAAGAATGCCGAGCGACGATAAGTGGACTGGCGTTTGTTATGGTAATGATAAATTTGTAGCGATAGCCTGTGATAACAATAAAGTTGCATATTCCTATGATGGAATCAAATGGATAGAAACAAAATTGCCGAATGCAAAGACTTGGACGGATGTTTGCTATGGCAATGGGAAGTTTGTAGCGGTAGCCTATTGGGGTAACAAAACAGTACATTCCACCAATGGAATCAAATGGACAGAAACAAAATTGCCGAATGAAGTTAATTGGAGTAGTGTTTGCTATGGGAACGGCAAATTTGTTGTCATCACCGGTCGTACAGGCGAAATAGAATATTCAACAGATGGAATCAAATGGGAAAAAACAACCGTACCGAGTATAGCGAGTTGGACGGGTATCTGCTACGGCGGGTATTAAACAACACCGTATTGGAAAAAAAGAGAAAATATGGAAAATAAATTGCATTCGCCAAATAATAGGCAATGTCTTCGCAGCAACTCTAAGGCATAATATAAGGAGTTCTCTATGAAAAATAAGAATCATAAAACCATAACCCTTTCGCTCTTAATATTGGGAGTTATATTTGCCATTATTGCAGCAAGCTCGCCCTTAGATTCAAAAAAAAATGGCTATCAAACACTTGAAATTAGAAACCCAAAAGATTTAATAAATTATGAATAAAAAATTTGATTGTTTAAAAATGAAAGAAGAAATTCAGGCAAGAGTTTATGAAAAAACAAAAGATATGACTTTTACTGAATTGCGTGCCTATTTAGATAAGAGTTTGGAAAATAACTCTTTGTGGCAGAAATTAGTAAATCGAGATGATGCGCAAAAAAATGTGAATCGTACCTCCATAAAATTGACACGGAAGAAATAAGAAATCCTTGCGGCGCAGATATATATGCACCATAGCCTCTATTTAATACTGCTGTTAAAAACTACAGTATATCTGTTGGATGCGTTCCAAAAGAGATAACCATAAGCGCCTGAATCATTTGAGGCTCTGACCTGCTCGTTTATATATGCAGAATTAAAATTAGACGTCCTCAAGGCAAAAGCCTGCAGCCAGGGTCTTATTATAGCTTTATCTCCTGCAAGAGATTTAACCTTTTTACATCCTTCAAGTATAAAATAGTACGGATGATCTCCGGGATTTCTAAATCCGTCAAAATTATCATTAAAGTGCGAAGGATAAAGCATTGGAGATATTACATCGCAATGCTCGGCTAAAAGTTGAATCTGTTGTCCCGTTGAATTTATATCAACATCTTTACCCCAGGCAACAACGCCAAAAATATCAATGGAAAGAAAAGCTCCTGCTTTTGCTATCCTTTCATGAGCCTTTTGCAAAAAATGTGTAATAACTTCAAACCTCTCCATTTTACCGTCGCTGTAAGCAAAATCTGCGTCATGTCTATCGCCCAAAGTCGGGAATCTGATATAATCAAACTGTATTTCATCTACTCCAGCCTCTGCAATTTCAACTGCAAGAGCAATATTATAATCCTGAACTTTTCTGTTGCTTGGATCGCACCACAGTTCATGGGATTTTGGATTCCACTCTTTACCTGTACTCTTTGATTTGATTCTTAATGATGGATCTGACGCCCATAGCGCTTGATCATGAAACACAGCCATTCGCGCAATAGTGTACATTCCATTTTCTCTGCACACTCTGATGAGCTTTGGCAGATTATCAATACTGCCTTTCTGTGATAAATTGTAATCTATTACTTCCTTTACTCTGCTCTTGAAATGAACAATACCTGTTACATCCTTTATGTCAAATACGATTGCATTAATTCCGGCAGCCTTTAGTTCGGGTAATTTGGATAGAAAAGAATCGCTTCCTGCTCTGTCTCCGCTAAAGTAAAGCCCCTTTGTAAACCTTATAGTTTTTGCCCTGCTTTTTTTAATATCAATAGTAAATGGCGGGAGGGATTTTTCAATGAGGATTAATTCTCCCGAATTAACAATATTTTTATTACTTCTATTTTTAGACGACAAGTTGTTTTTAAATGAATTGAGCTTATAATAATCTGTCAGTTCTATTAATGAAGATGAAAGTTCATTAAATCCTATATCTTTATTCCCTTTATAAAAAAGCATATTTGCAAAATGGAATATCTCATCGGGAACATTGCTAAATGTCTTTCTATATATTTTATAATTGCTGCTGATTATTGAAACATTTTCATCAAAAGAACCATAAAGGTTAAATGTTCTTATAACAAAAGATTTTATGTAATCATTAATATATACAATATATTTATAGCTTGCCGAAATAATAAAAATTGCCGCAATTACGGATATTCCGGCATAGAAAAAATATTTCAATTTATTTGACATATTAATCCTTATATTCTAATAAATAGAACTCTTAATCTAAAATCTATACAAAATATTATTATAAAACTGCAATGAAAGTTAAGAGGTTTAACAACAAAATTTTTTCTAAAAGAATTAAAAGCCTTAAACTACTCATAACCTGTATTGCTCATTGAAAATGAAATATTGTTAAAGTAAACAAAAAAATTATTGAATAATAACACTATTAATATTTTAAATTTTTTACTATGATATTACATAAAAAGGACTATGCAACAACTATATTATGCTGAATAGAATAATCGTATATATTGGGACAAAGGCAATCTCAACATATAGAGATATAATGGATTTTATTAACTATATTATATCTATTATACTGTCATTAAAATCCTTAAAATATATGCGCTTCCGGTCCCTGTATAATACTATAATAAATCAGACAAAATTTACAGGTGTTGACGCGCTGATTATAGTGATGATAATTGCTCTTTTACTTGGCGGGACAATAATAATACAGGCTCTGACAAGTCTGCCGAAGTTTGGAGTTGAAAATTTTCTCGGCAATCTTCTTGTAATAATCATTGTCAGGGAGCTTGGTCCTCTTGCTACTGCTCTTATTGTAATTGCAAGATCAGGTTCGGCAATTGCCACTGAAATATCAGTACAGAAATGGTCGCGTGAAATTCTCTCTATGGAACTTGTGGGAATAGATACAAAACTCTTTATTATTCTGCCAAGGATAATTGCCTCAATTATCTCAATAGGAGCCCTGATTATTATCTTTGATATTGTAGCATTTACAGGGGGATATATTATATCCCAAACTGTTATTTATATACCAATGTCTGATTTCGGACGAATAATAATAGACGCATTTACATTTAAGGACATAACTGCGGCTCTGATAAAAAGTTTGATTTTTGGGATTATAATACCAACAATATGCTGTTACTATGGATTAAAGCCTTTGTCAAAATTTGAAATACCGATTTATGTTTCTAAGGCTGTTATACGAACGCTTTTTGTTTCTATTATTGTAAATATTATTGTTTCCGTACTATTTTATTTATAGAAGAGGATAAGCATTGAATAACTTCATACTTGACATACAGAATGTAACATATAGTATAAATAGTATTAACTATATTAACAATATTTCACTCAGCCTGAAAGCGGGAGACAGTTTAGTTATCTTTGGACCTGAGGCTTCGGGTATGACTAAACTTTTTGATCTGATAATTCTGGCAAATCCTGAATATGAAGGGGATATTCTCTATAAGGGTAAATCTACTAAAACACTTGATTATTTTGAGCAGCTTATGCATAAGAGGGATATAGGTTATGTACATGGGGATTATGGTCTGTTAAGTAACATGACGGTAGAACAGAATATATCGCTGCCGCTTGAATATCATTCCCATCTATCGGCAGCAGAAATTAGAGAGCATGTGGAATCAATTATATATATTCTTAATCTCGACCGTTGTAAAAACCTTAGACCGATAAATTTATCCGGGTCCGAAATATTAAAAACAGCCTTTGCCAGAGCAATTGTAATGGATCCTGATCTCTTATACATTGAGCATGCGTTTGAAAGTCATTGTCCATTGAATATTAAATCTATTACCGATTTTCTATCTAAAAGATCCGAGCGATCTGATAAATCACTTATTCTTATTACTTATTATCCCCAGAATTTTATTAATATATCAAATTCATTCATTATGTTTTTTAACGACGAAATTGTATTTAGCGGCGGAAGAGAAGATTTTATAAACTCAGATAATCCATATTTAATACAGTACAAAAATAATTCTATTAAAGGACCAATGGCAATACTATGAAAACAAAATATGACAGTAACCCAAATGAATTTAAAGTTGGAATATTTATTCTTGTTCCGCTGGTGATTATTGCATTATTTATTATTCTAAAATTAGGATACTTCCTTATCGGTTCTACTATTGATGTGTATCTTAAAGTTGACAATATCTCAAATATAAAAAACGGAACTTCTATTAGACTTAAAGGTTATGAAATCGGGAGAATTGTAGATTTAAAGCCTGTTTATAAACCGGAACTTCATTTTCTTGCAACAATGAGGATAATGAAAGATATAGAACTTAATGAGAATTGCTCGGCTGTAATCCTCAACCAAAATATAATTGGTGATACTGTAATTGAAATAAGAAATCCCGATAAAAAAGGTATGCTATTAAGAGATGGCGATGTAATAGAAGGATTAGAATATGTTAATCTTGAAGCTGTTCTTAATGATGTTCACAATCTCCTCATTGCTGCAACAGAAACTGTTAATGTTTTAAAGGATATGTCGCTTGACAGCAAACAGAATATCAAAGCCTTAATCGCAAATATTGAAAGCAGTACTGCAAGCACAAGCCTCATCTTGTCCGATTCACAGAAAGAGATACCTACAATACTTCAATCGTTGAGGGAAACAACAAAAACAGCCAGTGAAATCTCTACCGAATTAAAGAAAAGACCAGCCGGATTTATACTTAGCGGAAGCAAGGATAAGTAGGGGACTAGGTAACGCCTGAAGTCGCTGCTGAATATGGAGAACCGTTAAAAGTTATTTCTCTATATTAATTGTCTCCTTAACTTTATACGGCGGCATTTTTTTTGTTTCGTGATATATCCTTATCATAATCTCTGCAAGTATCCCCATCTGAATAAAGAGTACGCCGATAATAAAAAACATAATAGCAATCATAAAGAGAGGATTTCTTGTTATATTCTGATATTCAAAAACTTTCATTAAAATGACTGCAACACCAAATCCGAAAGAAAGTAAAAATGAAATAAATCCAGTACCGCCAAAAACATATATGGGCTTTGTAGAGTATGTTCCCATGAACTTAACCGTTATCAAATCAAGAAGCACTTTAAATGTTCTTATTATTCCATATTTCGACTTGCCGAATTGCCGCGCATGATGTCCGACAGGTATTTCTGTTATCTTTGCTCCTACCCAGGATACATGGATTGGGATAAATCTATGCATCTCGCCATACAGATCTATCTGTCTTAAAATGCTGCCCCTATAGGCTTTTAAAGAACATCCGAGATCATGAAGATGAACTCCTGTTACTTTTGAAATGATAAAATTGGCAATCTTTGACGGGAGTTTTCTTGAAAGCCATTTATCCTGTCTTTTATTTCTCCAGCCGCTTACAACATCATATCCTTCATCAATTTTTTCAAGAAGTTTAACTATATCTTCAGGTTCGTTTTGGAGATCGGAATCCATAAAAACAATCACTTCACCTTTTGAAAAATCTATTCCGGCAGCCATTGCAGCAGTCTGTCCGAAATTTTTTCTGAATATTACAACCTTAACATTTTTATCTCTCTTCGCTACTGATTTTAAAAGTTCCGAAGATTTATCAGTACTGCCGTCATCAACAAAGATAATCTCGTATGTTCTGTTTAATTTTTTTACGGCATTGAGGACTGCCTTATATTGCAGCTCAATACTCTTCTCTTCATTATACACAGGGAGCATTACTGTGAGATATGGGTTTTTATTTTGCTGTATTTTTTTTACGGCTTTCTTTTTTTCAGGACTCATTATAATCTCCAATTATTATTTTGGTATAACAGATATAATAATCTATTGTATATAAATACAAGCTCAAATATATTTTTTTTTGAGGGTATTATTAAAACAAAAAAAATTGTTTCTTTATACTTATAGTAAATAAATTTTAAGCTGTAATATTTTTCAAATATTTTTATTGATTATTAAAATAAATAGAGAAATTTTTAACTACAGTAAAAGAGGTCCTAATATGAAAGACAGCTCGGCGATTAATAATATAAAAAAAATATTTGAAACAGAAGAATCTTATGAAAAAATAATAAAGGATTATAAAGAGAAGTATGGGAAAAAAATTATTATCTCACCCTATTACTTTATCCCTCCCGAAATTAGCGCAGCATTTAATATAGTTACTCTTAAAATTCCGGAATTTATATTGAACCAAAGTTCAATGTTAAACAGAGTCAATTCAATATTTGATATGATTGTTATCTCCGACAGGGAGTGTTTCTGCAATAAAAATATGAAGTCTGTTGAACATTATATTTTCAAAACACCCGAAGGTTTTGGCGAAGATACGGCAGTTGCGCTTCATAATGAGTTATCTCTTATGCTGAAAACTTTGTTTAATATAGATATTCAATCAATAGATATAGAGGCTCTGCAGAGAGAGACTGCAGTTTATGAAAGACTGAGGCGATTGATAAGAAATATTTCAGCCCTGCATTATGAAAATAGAACAGTCTTAACCAATAATGAACTGTCTTTAATATTTGAGATCTCTCTTATTCTGCCGCCTGAAATTGCAATTCAATATATAAATCCTGTTTTAGAGGAGATAAAAATATCTGATACTAAACATGATGATATAAAGATAAAATCGCTATTATATGGCAAAAAATGTATCCCCGCTGATATTGCAGATAATATAGAGAAGATGGGCATATTTATCATAGAGGATGATCTCTGTACCGGAAGAAGGATTTTTGACATATCATTAAATGCAGAATCGGAATATATTTTTTATGAGCTGTTAGACGCCTACAGTTATAGAGCCCTGTTTCCATGTTTAAGACCTGTCAGCGAGAGATATGAATTAGTATATAAACTTCTTAAGAATTATCAGATAGACTGCGTGATCTTTTATAAAGATGAAAATTGCCATGATTTGAATAGAGATATTGATTATCTTAGAATAAAGATGATGAGGGATGGAATAGACCCCCTTGTAATAGACAAAGATAATTATGAACATATTATTTCAGAATATGTCAGCACGCAGATGACGTAGACCGTAGAGACAAGGCATGCCTTGTCTCTACAAATTTATCCATACAAATAATAATTTGTAATTCTATAAATTTCGTGCAAACAAAATCAAAAAAATTAAAAACCCGCACACAATTTTGTGCCTCTGCTGAAAAAAGAAACTGTTGACTGTAGCGGTAATATGTTAAAGATATGCAATATATCTTTACAAGGAAATTTTTATGTCTGATAATATTATAGAAATTATTAAGAATAAGAAAGCAAGATTTGAATATGAGATTGTTGACACTTATGAAGCGGGCATTGTGCTTAAGGGTACAGAGGTTAAATCTATCAGACAAAAAAAAGTGAGTATTCAGGAATCTTATGCAAGGATAAAAAACGGCGAGGCATTTATTGTGGGGATGAATATATCGCTCTATACTATGGGCAACTACTTTAACCACGACCCGCTTCGTGAAAGAAAATTACTCTTGCACAGCTATGAAATAAAAAGGCTTACAGGCAAATTAAACGAAAAAGGCTATACGCTTGTTCCGCTTAAGATGTATATAAAAAACGGCAAGGTTAAGCTTGAGCTTGGATTAGCAAAAGGTAAAAATATACGCGATAAGCGCAAGACCATTCAAGACAGGGATATGATGCGCGATATGCAAAGAGAGATGAAAATGTATAGTTAGTAAGCGTATATTATGCAATTTAATTCAATATATACATGGAGATAAATGTGGAAAAAAATTCACCCGCAGAGAAAATAAATGATTCAATAAATCTCATTAATGAAAATGATAAAAATAAGTTTGATGGGATATTCCTTAATGAGTCATTAACCGAATTTTTTTTATTGAAACATGAAATACATATACCTAAAATTTCAGTAACCGAACTTGATTATAGAACAGGTTTTATAATAAGTAAATATCTTATAGATATTCTCCCTGAATATTTATTTAAACATAATCTCCTTGTGAATAGAAAACCCGTATCCGAACAATACTCACTTCAATTTATAAAAACAGTCCCCGGGCGTATTATAGATTTTATCCATATTATAAGATTTGATTTTAAATTAACCGGAAGTTCCGGAAATATTAAAGGCAAAGGCGACAGCCGGACATTTCCCGAATATAACACAGACAGAATTAAATATAAATCAAGATTAGTTCCGGTTCAAAAAAACAGTAATCCTTATATAATAGAATCAATAAAGCTTAAGTCTCATTTAGAAGTAAATTCTGATGGGAAGAGATTTACTTCAGCTATTTTTGATGAGTTCAGTCCGTCAGAGATCACTTTAGATCTTAATGTAAAGGCCGGAGAGGATATATATTCCATTTCACCAAAGATCTACCCGTTCTTATTCTATGAATATTTTACCTCATGTATGAATATCCCTGATCCGACTGCTTACAAATTAGAAAGAGCTGTAGATATATTTGAACCGCTGTTTTTCTATCTCCATTATTTATACAGAGGGGATGTTCATTTTGGGGAGAAGAGTGAGATTGCAATATTTGATAAATATCTTAATGTCTCCGATTCCGGTATTAAACCGACCGAAGTATTAAGAGATATTTTAAAAGAATATTTTTCATGTTATTCAATATATACGGATGAAGAGTTGATGCTTAAAGGATTAAGAAAGATTGTCATCAAAGAATAATGGGTTAAACTGCGGATTTAATGTATATAGCCATTATGAGAGAATTTCAAGTATAAAATGTAAAAGCATTGACAATCAAAACAAATAACATAAAAAAAAAAAAATGAATAAATTATTAACATATCTCAAAGAAGAAAAACAGACAAGGCTAAAGGGCGGCTTATATCACAAAACGCAGGTAAATTTTGCTTACAATTCAAACAGAATAGAAGGCAGCAAGTTGACCGAAGAACAAACCCGTTATATTTTTGAAACTCGTACGATTGGATTTAAAGACCAGGAAGCTGTGCCTGTAGATGACATTATCGAAACTTCAAATCACTTTGTAGCTTTTGATTATTTACTTGATCTTGTTGACAGACCGCTTTCTAACGAAATAATAAAAGAGTTCCACAGGATTTTAAAAACAGGAACGTCCGATGCTGCGAAAGAATGGTTTAAGGTCGGCGGATGGAAAACACTGGCTAATGAAGTAAGCGGAACAGAAACCACTCTGCCAAAAAATGTGGAAACCCACATGAATAAACTTAATAAATGGTATAATTCTCTGCCTGAAATTTTATTTGAAACCATAATAGAATATCATTATCGTTTTGAGAAAATTCACCCGTTTCAGGACGGCAACGGCAGAGTTGGCCGTCTGATTATGTTTCGCGAATGTTTGAGAAACTGCATAACCCCGTTCATTATTGACGACAATCGCAAACAATTTTACTATCGCGGCTTAAAAGAATTTGCAAACATAAAAGGTTATTTGATTGACACTTGTTTGTCGGCGCAGGATACATATAAGGAATGGATTAAATATTTCTATGACGATTTGTTGAATTAGATAATAGATATGTGGTTATTTTAATTGTATTATTGTTTTATCAGTTTTTTTCAGCCTCGTTATGAGAGTGTTTTACACGTTCATAACGAGGCGTAATGTATTTGGCTTTTTTGTATGTGTTACTCAATAACTACTTTAATCTTTAATGTCTTTACATATTGAGGATTTTTTTTCCAATGCTCTCCATATTGAAATGTAATAGTAAATTCGCCTTTTTCGGCAGATTTTAAGATAAACTCCTGAATATCGACGCCCCCGGTTTTATTGCTCTCTTCGGTCTTAACATCTTCTTTATTTACTGAAAGACCTTGCGGATATTCCATAAGCTTCCAGCTAAAACCCGTACTCAGTTTAGATTCTAATTGAATCAAAAATTTTTTATTAACCTTAGCTCTTACTATCTGATTATCATCTCCGGCTTTTACCTTAACAATAGATTCTCCACATCCGGATATAAAGAGCATAAGCAGCGTAACCGGTAAAATATGTTTTATAAACGCCATATGTTTTCACCTCTAATTATTCTTGTGCTACAACAATCCATGCAGCGCCGTAACCTATATTGTTGCTGCCATATTCAACCCAGATGTATCCGTTCTCTCCCCATTGCGGTCCCCATGAATTTTTTACTAAGTACGCCTGCTTGTTATCATCCCAGCCTACAATTGTAATTGCATGGTTTACATCGTTAGGTCCTGATACTTTTGTATGTTCATCAAAGATTCCGCTCTTATAAGCCTGAAATGCCGGAGTAACCTTAACCGTTGCTGCAATGGCGCCATACTTGGCTATTGCCTCTTTCACCTCTTTTACCGATGGTATGCCTGCATCGGACCTGATATATCCCCATTTAAGAACCATATATTTAGTCTTTGAATTATCTGCACATGAAGCGGCTTTTCCCTGATATGGGAATTGATCTGCAGTTTTAGCGCCGTTTACCATTAAGTAGTCAAAAACTCCGCCATACCATCCTCCGTCGCATGAACCGGCTTTCTTTCCTGTTCTGTCAACAGAGCAGTTAAGTATCGCCTGTTCGGAAATATGCAGGGTCTTTCCGTTTTTTATTATATAATTAGTTTCATAAGCAGCAGCTGATGTAAATGCCCAGCAGCTTCCGCAAGTGCCCTGATATTGAACTACGGTTGATGTATTTTTGCCGTTCCATGCAAAAGCGGCAAGTGTTATGGAAGGCGCAAGATTCAGAGGAACATTCCTATCCAGCATCTGTTCTTTCTTGTCCTGCTCATTTCTTTTTTGATCTTCCTGCTTTCTCCGTTCCTCTTCCTGTTTTCTCATCTCTTCCTGTTTTTTTCTGTCATTCTCTCTGTTTATTTCTTCTTCTCTTTTTTTACGTTCATCTTCAAGACGTTTTAATTCTTTCTGACGTTCATTCTCGGCTCTTTTGCGTTCCAGTTCCTCTTTTTTTCTCCTTTCTTCCTCTAACCTTTTTAATTCTTTATTAGAAGGCGGTTTTAATCCTGTGATTTCCGAAATTTTATATTTCATCATCTCATTGAGTTCAACTTTAAACTTTGCGTTTTTCTTTTTTAAATCTTCAACCATGTCCTGCATTGATGCTTTTAGTTCTTCATCGGTTTTATCTATTTGCGCTTTATTCTCTTTAAATTGTTTCAAAATATCATCTTTTACAGAGCCTTGTGCTAAAATAACAGAACTTGCTGCTGCAAAAACAAATATTAACATTAAACTAAGAAAGGCTTTATTTTTAGAAATTTTAATGTTTTTCATCTCTGTCTCCTTAATATAAATTATATAAGATAAGATTCAATTTATTATATAGCCGTTTTTTTTGCAATAAACAATTTTAAAAATTATAGTATAAAATATCTTTATATACTATAAATAAAAAGTTATTTTAGTTTGACAGAATAGTCAATTTTTTATTTTTAATGATTCTATAAAAATTTTGGAGATGAATATGACAGAGAAAAAGATAGCGGTTCTGCCCGGAGACGGAATAGGTCCTGAAATAATTGCAGAGGCTGTAAAAATATTAAACAGAATATCGGATATATTTGATATTAAATTTTCATATTCTTATGCCGATGTCGGCGGCGCTGCATTGGATAATCACGGCGAACCGCTTCCCGAATATACTGTGAAAACATGCGAAGACTCCGATGCAATACTCTTTGGCTCGGTGGGAGGTCCTAAATGGGAAAAGCTTCCTCCCGATAAACAGCCGGAGAGAGGCGCTCTTCTTCCGTTAAGAAAACATTTTAACTTATATGCAAATTTGAGACCTGCTATAATCTTTAAGGAACTGAAAGAAGCGTCTCCTCTTAAATCCGAAATTATAGGCGACGGATTTGATATAATGATAATCAGGGAGTTGACCGGAGGCATATATTTTGGTCAGCCTAAAGGCAAAGATGCAAATAAGGGTTTCGATACGCTTGTTTATACCAGACCTGAAATCGTAAGAATAACAAAGGTCGCTTTTGAAACTGCAATGAAGCGCAATAAAAAGGTTACATCAATTGACAAGGCGAATGTTTTATCGACATCTCTTCTTTGGAGAGAAGTTGTTGAGGAGATAGCTGCAAGTTATCCTGAAGTTGCACTTAATCATCTCTATGTTGACAATGCTTCAATGCAGCTTGTTAAAGATCCGCGTCAATTTGATGTTGTTCTCTGTGATAATATGTTTGGCGATATTTTATCGGATGAGGCTTCTATGATTACCGGGTCTATCGGTATGCTGCCTTCGGCATCTCTTTCAGACGGCGTATTCGGGTTATACGAACCGGCAGGAGGCTCTGCTCCCGACATAGCAGGCAAGGGTATAGCTAATCCCATGGCTCAGATTCTCTCTGCCGCAATGATGCTGAAATACAGTTTCGGATTAGATGAAGCATACACTATGATCTTTAAATCTATAGAAAAAACTCTCGAACAGGATTTTCGAACCGGAGATATAATGTCTGCCGGCAAAAAGTGCGTCGGCACTAAGGAGATCGGGGATTTGATTCTTTCAAATATTAAATAGTTTAAAATAAAATTGCCGGTTTAAGCTATCCGGCATAATTTTATTTTTTTTTAAGTTCAAGAGCTAATTTTTTAGCTTTAATAAAAAAAGTCTCAGCTTCGATATAATTTCCACTTTTCATAGATTCAAGACCTTTCTTAAAAAGGTTATCAATCTCTTTTACATCCATTTTGACCTCCGATTTTTTTAATAATTAATTATCGACAGGCAATGTATATGCGTTAAGTCTTTTAATAGAATAATTTTTAATAGATTGAAGTTGTTAAATGAATCTAAATAAAATATATTGACAATAAAGATTATTTGAAAGAGATTTATATTAACTAACACAATTGCTATATAATTTTTGGAGGAATTATGTCAGAAGATTATAATATAACCTCTTTTCATGAAATAATAAAAGAATTGGCAGATATTGAATCCAGATTGGAAATGAATATTGATACAACCTTGTGGATCAGTGATCCGCACGGAGCAGGTGAGCGCTTTGTTTCTATTCTTAAAGGCAGATTTGGTCTTGTATGGCGTTCTGCTTATGAAGCGCTTCCAAAAACTTTTTCAAATGAAAAACTTGAGCATATTGACAGAATAATAAAGAAAGAGAAATATATAGAGTCAAATGATTTAACAATGGAAAAACAGGATGTAATATCCGCACTTGTTCATATAATCCGCTATAAAGTTCAAGGCGTTTATGATTTTGATCAGATACGCGGCGGAATTAATAAGGACCTAAAACCGCTCCTTGAAAATCTAATACTCAATTTTCCCGTACCTAATATTGTATATGAAGATGACATAATTGCAAACAAGATAATATCTGCCCTTGCCAAAATTGTAAAGCAGGTAATCTTAGGCCAGCTTATTGTCCTTGGAGATGTTTTTGACAGAGGCGACGAACCGGATAAAATATTACGAATCCTTTCACAAAAAGATTTAAAGCCTTTTGTTAAATTTGTCTGGGGGAATCATGATATACTTTGGATGGGAGCCGCAGCAGGCAATAAATCCCTCATAGCCGAAGCATTAAGAATCAGCGTAAGATATGATACGCTCGATTTTTTAAAGAGACTCGGTATTGATATATCAAAACTTCAGGTCTTTGCCGAAAAACTTTATCCGGGGAATATAAGCGGAGCTTTCAAAGCTAAACTTGATATATCAAAAAAGATGGAAAAGACTCTTGCTATGATTCAATTTAAACTTGAGGAACAGACCATAAAAAAATATTCTCAACTTGGAATGGAGAATCGTCTTAATCTTGAAAAACTTGCAGATCTATTAAAAAAAGGATTAACATCCAGTCTTACGGATACTGATTTTCCAACTCTGATACTTGATGATCCGCTTAAATTAACAGATGAGGAGAGCGACGTTATTGACGATCTCGTTCGTCAATTTACTCAGAGCAGACAGATTAGAAGGCTTATGGAATATCTGTTCATTGAAGGTAAACTTTATCATATTAATAACTATATAATGAATATACATGCCCTTGTGCCGAGTACTGCAGACGGGGAGTTTGACGAACTCTATGGAAAGAAAGGAAAGGAGCTTCTCGATCATATTGAATTTGTAGTTAAGGATATTGGAGAAAACTATCTTGCAGGAAAAGAACAGGAGGAATATCAGCTTGCTTTGATGTTTTATCTGTGGTGCGGTCCTAAATCGCCTCTTTTTGGGAAGGATGCCATGAAAACCTTTGAGAGATATTTTTATAAAGATAAGGACACTCATAAGGAAAAGACCCTCTATTGGGGAAAGAATATAAATAATCCTGCATTTATTGATAAATTGACAGATGAATTTCATGCTGAAAGGATAGTATTTGGTCATACGCCTGTGGATGTTTCAAAGGGACAGAAGATAACAAGCGAAGATGGAAGAGCTATCAATATAGACGGCGGATTTTCAGAAGCTTATCTCAGCAGAGGACATGCGCTTATTCAAACGCCATACGCACTTTATGCAATAATACTGCCGGCATCCGATGAGATAATTGATTTAAGCAAAAAGAAAGAGCCCACAAGACTTCAATTTGAAATGATTGATACCTTTGAAGAACCAAAAAAAATAAAAGATACATATGTTGGCAAACAATTAATCAAAAGAAGGGATGCTTTATTGGAAGAACTTAAAAATTATAAGGACAGCTCATATATGTAAAAGAATAAATATAATTCTACAATTTATTCGACTAATATTTTTTGTAATTCTCTTTTATGTAAGAATCAAGATATTCTTTTGGTCTGTCAACTGCCTCCTCTGTAATAGTGAAATTCTCAAGTTCCATTAATCTTATCCCATGAAAAAAATCCTTAAAAAGATCATTACACAGGTCTCTCACCTTAACATTTAATTCTTTAGCTTTGACTCTTAGTTTTTCTTTTGCATTATCTTCAAATAAAAGATAAATCCCATGTTCAATAAGAAATTCTTTCTGAAATTTATTAATGCTATCTTCAAGTATTTGGCTATCAAGTATATTATCCGGATTATTAACTAATGTAATATCAACAAATAAATTTTTTATTCCGGTAGAAGGGAGTCTCTTCTCAAATTTAATCAACAACTTTTCAAAAACGCTAAGAAGCCCCCTTGCGCCTGTTTTCTCTTTATGCGCTCTCAGAGCAAGTATCATGAGCGCGTCATCGCTAAAATCAAGCTCAATTCCATAGGCTTTAAAATCCATTTTTTTACCAAAGACAACCGTACTGTGACTGTTTTTAAGAATTTTGTAGAGCCCGTCAACATCAAGTTCATTGAGAATAACAGATACGGGTAATCTGCCGATGAATTCGGATTCAAAACCAAATTCAATCAGATCCTCTGTTTTAAGCTGATTTAATATTTCATGTTTTTGAGAGGAATCGGTTCTCTCTTTGTCAAAGCCTATACTCTGTCTGTTTAATCGCTTGTTAATTATCTCAGGGAGTGATGAAAATGCACCGGATACAATAAATAGTATATTCTTGGTATTAATCTTTTTTCTTGTTACTTTGCCGGTTCTTTGAGCCTCCATTGCAGCTTCTACCTGTGATGCAAGATCGTGCGGTGTTTTTAAATCTACTTCGGATTCCTCCATAAGCTTTAGAAGATTTCTCTGAACGCCTGTGCGTGATACATCAGGTCCTGTTAAATTTCCTGAGGAAGCAATTTTGTCTATTTCATCAATATATATTATGCCATATTCTGCCTTAGATATATCACCGTCAGCTTCATAGACCAATTCCCTTACAAGATCCTCCACATCTCCGCCGACATAACCTGTCTCACTGAATTTAGTTGCATCTGCCTTAACAAACGGAACGCCTATTTTATTAGCAATGAGTTTAATGATATATGTTTTACCAACGCCTGTTGGTCCTATGAGAAGCATATTGCTTTTTATGTTTCCTACGATCCGTTGGTCCTCAGGAATAGTCATCTCTATCTTCATGCGGTTGAAATGCGTGCATACTTTTGTAGCTATCATTTCTATTGCCGATTCCTGTCCAATGACATATCTGTTAAGGTATTCTTCAAGTTCCTCCGGCAGCAGGTTAAAATTTATATTAGATTCATGGATTTTTGTACCATTATTATCGCCCAGAATACCCGGTTTTACTTGCGCCTCTTCAGGGTTCATTTTTAATATTTCATCAAAAATTTTTTCATGATCAGGTGACGAATTTGTCATATTATAATAATCCTCGATATATGTTAGATTAGATAAAGTTATAAAAGTTATCCCTTAGAGCAAATATTTTATTTTTTTTAATAAAAAAATAGTTGACTTTTACTCAACAAAAATATAGCATACATTCGTTTAATGAGTTGTTAGCAAATTAAAATTCAACAGTAATAAACTGCAATAACTTATTAAATATGCAGTTTAAGTATGTTAATTTAAAAACAGAGAGGGTAAAATGAATTATTATGCTACAAAAAAAGAAAATATATGTATATTTAAGGCTGCCGGAGAAGAACAGAGAGATAATAGCCTCATTAGAAGAGGAAAATGTAATAAAAACGGAACGGCCTCTTATAAAATATTATCCGCTCTTATCAGAGAATTTAACGGGGAGATTATCAACAATGACAAAATGATTCTATATTCTTTTTTTGAGATTTAAATAGTTAAGCAAATTATAAGCTGCGGCGCTCCAATTACGCCATAAACCCTTATAAAAAATCCCACCTAAATTTACGTTGCAGCTTTTAATCATAAAAAAAGAGAGATTCTCTAAAGTTATGGGGACTCTCTTTTTTATTTGCCGAAGAAGGGAATCGAACCCTTATGGAGTTGCCTCCGCCGGATTTTGAGTCCGGTGCGTCTACCAGTTTCACCACTTCGGCTTATTTATTAAAGAATTGATTATATAGGATTATTGAAGTTATTCCGGTTGAGGGATTTCATCAACTTCTATGTATTTCCCCTTTGCTCTTGCAACAATCTTTCCCATCTCATTTTCAACTTCTGCTCTATTTTCAATAACTCGTTTACTCTTCTTTACAAACCAACCTCTTATATATAGACTCTCTCCAATAAATGCCGGTTGTAAATATCGAATTGTAATCTCACTGGTAATTGCCATTATCTCTAAATACTTGTTTACTGTGATCATAGTTTCATCAAGAATGGTAGCAAGTACTCCTGTATGGATTATATTAGGGATCCCTTCAAGAAGTTCATGAGCTGTAAATCTACCAAAAGCTGTTTTAGTGTCATCGTCAAATTGGAGCTTTAATTTAAGCCCTACTTCATTCTCCTGACCACACGCAAAGCATATTTTATCTTCATACTCTAACATATGTTGATATTTTGTATATGGGTTAATTTGTCAAGAACTTTTTAGTTTAGAAGCCTCAAGCTTTTTAATGATTAGATCAATCTCTTCTTGATCAAGCCACTCATTAATTCCAATTTTGTCTGAGTTTGTTGTCATCATATACATTTCAAGAGACATAATAAGTTTTTCTTTCGATATATATCCCATGGTAACTAAAATTTCACCAAGAAGCCTCTCCTTATTAAAGGTCTGAAGCTCAAGCGCGTCATTTAACTGGTGCTGATTAATAATGTTATTTTTTGTTAAAAATTCGCCAATTTTATATTCAGTTTTATCATTCTTTGCCATAATCTTTCTCCAACTTTGCCATAATCTTTCTCCAAATATTTTTTTTAGTATAAATTTATCGAAATTTATGTCAACTGCAATTTTTCTTAATATTTTTTATTAGTTAGAAACATATTCAATATAATATATAATAAAATTAATGATCATTGAATTACTGTTAGTAAATTATTAATAAAAAAAGATTATGTTATCAAAACACAAAAAATTACCATAAATTTCAACTTCTAATACAGATAACTGATTATCACAGGTAAAGTTGATGTAAATCTTAGACACCCACTCCGCAAACAGTTTTCTTTTGATCTGCTTCACTCTGTTTCAACCAAATTATTCCTTCTGCTCTTAAGAAAGTTTCATTCATCATCTCCAATAAAGTTACCATTGAGTCTATTCTATCTCTTTCAAAAAATGATTCTTCGCCGAATATATTAAGGCTGTTCTCATAGTACAACTGCTGCAAAGTCTTTCTAAAGTATGAATTATTTTTGTCATATCTTAGCGAGGTCATGAATGAGGTTGTATGCGAAATAATCTCTTTTTTAAAAAGTAAGTCCAGCAGCATTGAGTAGAGCTCTTCAGGAGAGAATATCACCTTTGTTAATTTATTTAACCCGTTACTGATTTCATGAACAAATATTCCCTGGTCCATGTTCTTGTACGCTACTACCGGATTTTTTTTTATATCTGTATTGGCGAATGACCTTCTTACTAAGCCATTAACATCTAAATCAGTTGTTCCAATATTAACCAGAATCATTATATTGTCGCTATCGCCAATAACTTGAAACAGTTCTTCGGTTGTAGATATAAATTTAGTCCCATATCCAAATCTTTTTATTATAGAATTTATTATATTTTTATGAGCCGTATTATCATCAAGAATTATAAATTTCCCAAACTTTTCCTCAAGTTTAAAACTAAGGCTTTTGATATACGATGCTATACGCTCAGGCGCAAAATGCGTTATGCAGTCGGATATTCCAAATTTTAGAAGAATTTTTTTCTGATCAAGGGTCATAGTTTCAGAAAGGATTATTAACTTCGAGTTTTTATAAAACCATTTAATTTTCTCTAAAAACTCTTCATTCTTAAATTCATTAAAATCCGAAATTTCAATGAGAGAAAAATTATCAGCCTCATCTTCTTTTTTTTCATAAAGTTTATTAATAATTAGAGAATCAAATTCATTAACAGTAAAACCTCTATTAAGAAGCGGCTGTTTTAACAGATTATTATTTGTTGTAATTAAATTAACAATATCCATAATATTATGTCTCATTAATTCTTTTAATAAATCAAATTATGATATTTTTCGTCAATCAAGATAATTTTAATAAAGTTTATATTCATAAAAATTTTAACCTGACTCTTATCTATCATAAAGGAATGAAGAGGATAAGTTATATCAAACTGTAAATAATACAGACTAAAACGAATTTTATGAAACTTTTTTATTAGAATAATGTCGATATGCTTTATAATAGTTCAATGTAATTTTAAGAAGACAATTAAGAGAAACTATATTGAATTAAACCATTGATTCTATAAATAATTTTTTATAGATTGCTGTGTAATATGATATATGAGCTTTTAAACAACAATATTTATCCATAGGAAATATAGATGATCAGAGCAGACTTAAGCAGTATGCATAAATTTGATATTGTTCTTGTGTGCGGTCTCCCAAGCTCCGGGAAATCGTATATTGCGCGAACTGAGTTTATGAACAAAGGACGAAAAAGGATCAGCAGAAAAGAGATCAGGCGATTTGTTTATGAAATGACAAATTTTGGAGAAAAATGGTCGGAACAACTCTTCTCCGAAGTAGATGAACATTTTATAAAGCATACAGAACGTAAAATGATAGAACAGCTTTTGACCGGTGGAGAAAAAATAATCATTGTTAATTCAAGCCTGACTTCAGATTCCCGGAAACTCTATATTTCAATAGCAGAAAGGATGCATAAGACAATAGGAGTCATATTTATTGATGCGAATATTCAAGGGTGTCTTGCAAGAAACAGAACTTTAGAGGATCCGATTCCTGAAAATATTATTACTAAACTTGCAGTTAAAAAATATCTTCCCGAAAAGCGCGAAGGGTTTAACTCGATAATTATATTGACAGATTCTGATTTTGATTTTGACGATGCTTAAAATATAAAAGACAACATAACTGTTTTAGTATTCATAACATCAATCGTTAGATGAAATTATCACAGCTGCGCCGACAAGTTCTATTCTATAATTAATCCCATAGCAGTTCTGATATTGTTGTACAATAGATTCCATCTCATCTTTGGCATTTAATATACTCTTTTTTGTTCTTGCAATAGCGCTTCTCATATCTTTTCCATACCATTTCATTTGGCTCTCCTGAATATCGAGTTTCTCTTCAAGCTCTTTCAACTTTTTCCTATATGATTCTTTAACCTTTTCTAACTCCGGCTCAATCTGAATATCAAGATTTTCATTGAGATCAAATATGCAATCGTTAATCTTCTCTATCAAACGTTCTCTCCCTCTATAAAAAAATTCACTATACTTTGCAGAGATTGAAGATATAGTATTTGTATATTTTGATAAAGAAGCATTATGATTTAAGTTAAGATCAATTATATTTTCCTCAATGCTTTTTAATTCAAAATTTGAGAGAGTATCATCAGAGATTAATATTGGATAGAATTTATGGAAAACCGAAACTGATGAATATTCAACTATAAAGTTAAAGAGTATTCCTGTAAAATTTCTTTCACCATTAAGCAAAAGTATTCCAGTATCACCGCCAAATTTGTTGCTGCAACAATATTGGACTATATCATCTATTACTTCATTTCCAAAGGCAAGAAATTCTAATCCTTCATTGTCAAGAGCTCTGTCACTATCGAATGTGGCAAGATTTGTAATATGCCCATCTGCGCTGCTGTGAGTTACACTATACAAACCGGTTTTAGAATTTATTGGAGAGATAATATTATCTGCATAGGCATTTTCTTCCATAAAATTATTAATAAATTTTTCGATTCTTTTATTTGTTATACGGCGCTCCTTTAATGTAACTCTATAATATTCATCATAGTTGAAATTCATTCTCTCAGCTAAAGTTAATTCTGTTAATTTTTCAAAGCTCTGGCGCGCATCTTCAATTTTATATTGAAATTCAGCTTCCAGTTCTTTTTTACTTTTTCTTCCGGCTGCAAATTCCATAAAGAGTTTATCAAGGTTTGCTTCATCTTCAATCTGACCAAGCATAATATCTGGAGTACCGATTGATTCTTCAAAAATTTTTAATTTATCGGTAAGCACTTCAAGAACCCTCTCTGCGACAGTATCCCTTGTTGAGAAGTTGTATATATGAACATCATTTGGCTGTCCGAATCTGTGGATTCTACCTATTCTCTGTTCAATCTTTAAAGGGGACCATGGGAGATCATAATTAATTAAAACATCGCAAAACTGTATGTTCCTGCCTTCACCTCCGGCTTCGGTAGCGATAAGTATATCTGCATTATCTCTAAATTGAAGTATTGCTTCTTCCTTTTGACTCCTGTTCATTGTTCCATTAAAGATTAAAACATTAAAATCTTTAAGAGTATCTTTGATATACTCTTGGGTTGTTCTAAATTGCGTAAAGATTAAAATCTTTTTATGCCCGTTTGCTTTTAAATCCTTAATTAACTTAATGAGTTTTTCACCTTTTTTATTTGAATTAATCTTTGAAGCTATAGCTATAAGCTTGTTGAGTGTATCAATCTCTATTTTAAGATCATCAATTGTTCGTTGAATAGTTAAATTATCTTTTTCTTTTATATCTTCATATTCGGATATATCATCAAAAATATTGTTGTTAAATATTACCAATGTCTGTTGACCTGCCATTGCGCGTTCAAGTAACTCTTTTAATCGCCTTACTCTCTTTACCAAAGCAGTATGGAGAGCATAAGATGAAGAATCTATTAATTTTTGAAAAACAGTCATAACAAAACCTATTGCCCGATTTTCGGACTGAATAGCTCTGTTAAACTCTTCAGCTACATACTTCGTAGTTTCATCATAGAGATAGCGTTCATCAGGGTAAAATTCAAAACGTATTGTCCTTGCAAAACGCCTTGTAAATCCTCCGACCTCTTTCTTTGTTCTTCTTATTATAACTTTATCAAGCTTTCTTTTTAATTCTGAAAGATCTAAAGTCCCTATGCAGTATTCATTATAGAATGTCTGAAAAGGACCCAAAATATTCTTATCTATAAGCGCAATCAGAAAAAACAGTTCTTCTAATTTTCCTCTAAACGGCGTTGCAGAGAGTAGAAGCAGGGATTTTGTCTTTGAAGATATTATATCAGCCATATTATATGACAGCGTTGAATTATTCTCATCACGTCTTAATCTATGAGCCTCATCAAAGATAACATAGTCCCATGAAGATTTTATCAGATCATTTTCAAAGTCTTTATTCTTAATAAAATCTAATGAGCATATTATTTTATCATGAACTTTCCATGGGTTATTGATCTTGCCGTGACCTTTAGCAGACTTCGTTAAAATCTTTCTATCCATGATAATAAATTTTTCGTTGAATTTACTCTCCATCTCATTTTGCCATTGAAACATAAGAGAGGCAGGGCAAACAATAAGTATCCTTTTATAGTTATACCTGTAGATCATCTCCTTTATAACTAAACCGGCTTCTATAGTTTTACCAAGCCCAACTTCATCTGCAATTAGAAATCTCTGTTTAAATGAATTTACTATACGGTGTGTGCTTTCAACCTGGTGCGCAAGAATTCTTGTTCTTGAATTTGATAAAGATAATATTTTATTATATGAGTGAGCGAGTTTTAATACAAAAGCTTCAGACTTTAGAATAAAATTTTTATTATAAGGGATTATGTTTAATAAAAAGGATTCTCTAATATTCTGTTCATTCTCAATTATAACATCTTCATCTTTTTTTTGAAGATAACTGTCTGAAGAGAATATGTCTAACTGATTGATTTCAAGCCTTGTGTTCATAGATAAAAAACTTTGTGTCACTATTAATATTCAATTTCTATAAATTTTAATACTTAAAGAGTATTATCTCTTATTTATTTAATGTGACATAATTATTAATGGAGAGTAAAAGTACAGTCATTTTTTAATTTTGATATTTCTTTATAATATAGACTATAGCAGCGACTTTTAGAATTTGCAAAAAGGCTATTTATTGTTTTTTTTATTGCATTTTTGCAACCATTTATTTTAAGTCATTATTTATGATTAATACTGAGAAAATATATAATCTTTTGGCTGATGAAATTGATTTATTTACAGGCGTTCCCGACTCCTTGCTAAAGGACCTGTGCGCCTGTATAACCGATCATACGTCTGCAGGCAGACACATCATTGTTGCCAATGAAGGTGCTGCTGTGGCTGTTGCTGCAGGACATTATCTGGCAACGGGAAATCCTGCCTTAGTTTACATGCAGAATTCGGGAATAGGTAATGCCGTAAATCCTCTTCTTTCGTTGGCAGACGAAAAGGTGTACAGGATTCCCATGCTTCTTGTTGTTGGATGGCGCGGCGAACCCGGCGTTAAAGACGAGCCGCAGCACATTAAACAGGGTGAAGTAACTTTGAGTCTGTTCGATGCTATGCAAATTCCTTACAAGGTCATTGACAAAGATGAAACAATCGCCGAAAAGCAGTTCATTGAATTAGTTGCACAGGCAAAGTCGGCATCTTCTCCACAGGCTGCAATCATCCGCAAAGATCTGTTTTCGCCGTACAGACTTAAAAATAAACCGTTAAACAACTTTGTGATGAGCCGAGAGGAGGCTCTGCAAACAGTAGTTGATTTGCTGGGAAAGGATGATGTTGTCATATCCACTACCGGAAAGCTGTCGCGTGAACTGTTTGAATACCGCGAGTCCAAAGGAGAAGGGCATGAAAAAGATTTTCTTACTGTCGGTTCGATGGGGCATAGTATATCGATTGCGCTGGGAGTTGCTCTTTCCAAACCCGGCAGGTTAGTATATTGCTTAGACGGAGACGGAGCAGTCATCATGCACATGGGATCTATGACAAATATCGGTGCTTCGGGATTAAAAAATATCAGGCATATTATTTTCAATAACGGAGCGCACGAATCTGTCGGCGCACAGCCTACTGCCGCTTTTCTCATTGATATTCCGCAAATAGCAATGGGCTGCGGGTATAAAAAAGCCAAAAGTGTTTCCGATATTACCGAACTTAAACAAGTATTGAAAACTTTCCGTGACGAAGAAGGTCCGGTTTTATTGGAGATAAAAGTTAATATAGCTTCGCGGGATGATTTGGGACGCCCAACACGTACAACGCATGAAAATAAAGAAGATTTTATGAATCATTTGAAATAGACGGCATTATTATTTTGATTTGGATGTTAAAAAAAGTATTTGACACACGGAAAGAAGAAGCGCTTGCATTACTTAACGTTATTATAAAAATGAAACAAAATTTATTGTAAAAGACAAAAAAAATAAAAAAGCAGATAATAGAAATGAATGTTAAACGGAATATTTTGCTCAATCCCGGTCCATGTACTACTTCCGATGAAGTAAAGCGTGCAATGGTCGTGCCTGATATCTGTCCCCGCGAAGAAGAATTTTGTCTGTTGATGGAATCCATTAAGCATGATTTACCGAAAGTAGTTAATGCCGGAGACGATTATACATCAACATTGTTTGCCGCATCAGGAACAGGGGGTGTGGAGGCTGTAATTACATCGGCTGTTCCTATAGACGGAAAATTATTGGTAATTGATAACGGCGCATACGGCGCGCGAATGGCTGAAATTGCGCGGCGATATAACATCAGCCATATCGTTTATAAAATACAATATGGTGATTATCCGAATGTTGGTGAAATTGAAAAAATTCTCATAACCGAAAAACCGACTACAGTAGCGGTTGTAGACCATGAAACAACAACCGGAATGAGAAACCCTGTTCATGAATTGTGCGGCATGGCGCATCGAAACGGCGCAGAAATTATTGTCGATTGCATGAGCTCTTTTGCAGGCGTACCAATTGATTTACAGAAGTGGCAAGCCGAGTACATAATTTCTTCATCCAATAAATGTATTGAAGGTATGGCAGGTCTATGTTTTGTTATATTCAAGAAATCGCTGCTGGAAAAAATCAAACATTATGCGCGTTCTTTCTATTTTGATTTATA
>WRGT01000064.1 GCA_009787025.1 Spirochaetota bacterium | reverse complement strand
GAAACATAAACCAATATTCAAAACTCATTATTTTTTACCTCAGAATCATCATTTGATATTATTCTGGCTTAGAATCTTATCTAATTCAGCTTGACGAACATTGGTGGTACCGTCTATAGTATAAGTTTTATACATATTAACAAAATTTTCAAGAGAGTCCGTATCAAAAAGCATAGTTTCAAGGAGCTTAACGACTTCTTTGTTGAGTTTCACCATCTTTTTAAAATCCGACAACCTTATTTCCCTTTTTTCAATCATCTCTTTAGCGCTTTCTTGTGATATTAGCGAAATAGTTTTACTGGAATGTTGAATCTTCTCTTTATGTCTGTCTAACTCCTGTTTAATCTGTATTATCATACGCTGCAGATTAATATTCATATCATTGATCAATTTAGCTATCTGACCAATCTCATCGTTAGTCATTACAGGAACCGTTACGGTAAGATCTCCATCTGCGATTTTTTTCGTTGCCTCAACTATATGTTCCATAGGTGATACTATATCTTTAGCAAACAGCCTGAAAGCGGCAAAAATACTGCCGCAAATAATAATCATGATAATTATAATCCTGTTTCTAAAATCGCTTATAGGTTCACTTATTGCCGAATTAAGTTTTTCAATTTTTTTGACATATTCGTCAGTTTTTTTGTTATTATTGTCAGGAATTAACGAGTTCACCACTTCTGTTTTTACAATACTCGCACTTATATCATCTCTAAATTTCGCTGTGCTAAACTCAATTATCATCTCAACACTGACAGAAATTGAAACCACAGCAATCAGGATAAAATATAAACTTAATTTTTTCTGTAAACGAGATTTATCTCTTCCTAACCGAAGCATTAAAATTACCTTTATTAAATAGATTTTATTAATTAATATTATATAAAATGATATAATAAAAAATCAACTGAATTTTATTAATAATTAGTAATAATTAATAAAACATTTATCAAAGCTTCATACAAAACCATCATTGCTTATCTTTGAAAAATCGATTAATCCCTTAAAATTACTTAAAATCCCTTCAAGAATTGAAAGTCTGTTATCCCTCACCTCAATTCTATTTTCCATAACCATAACCTTATCAAAAAAATTATCAATGTACTGTTTAGCATTTGTAATAAGTTTAAAAAATTCTATATAATTACTCTGTAATATAAGTTGGGTAATTGTCTCTTTTTTTGAACTAAAAAAGTTATATAACTCTTTCTCTTCATTTTCTTCAAGAAACGAATCGCTGAAAGTTAGTTTATAGTCTTTATTATCCTTTCTAAAACTGCTAACAATGTTATTCATCCTTTTAAAACCTAAAAGGAGTTCTGAAAATTTTTCATCCTTTCTAAAACTATTAAGACTTTCAGTTCTTCTAAAGAGCTCAAGATAATCACTATTACCGGAGATCATGCATGCATCAATCTCATCATACTTAAACCCTTCATCAAGAAGAATTGTCTTTGCTCTTGCATTTATAAATTCAGTAATCTTGTCAACAAACTCATGTCCATTCTTATAATTAGGTGAAACCTTAGTTAAAATATCGCTTATATTAATTGATATTTTGTTTTTAATAATAATTTCAACAATTGCATGCCCCTGTCTTCTTAAAGCATATGGGTCTTGCGAACCCTTTGGAATATTCCCTACTGAGTATGATCCGAAAATATTATCTATTTTCTCCGCAAGTGAAAGTACAATAGAAACCATACCCGATGGAACTCTATCGCCATAAAACCTTGGGCTGTAATGATCATTTATTGCATCAGCAACATCCATATCCTCGCCGTCATTGATTGCATAGATTCTCCCCATTTTACCCTGAAGAGATGCAAACTCATAAACCATAGCAGTATCAAGATCAGCCTTAGAGAGTAATACAGCTCTGTCGATTTTAGACTTTACCGTACTATCAATATTAAGAATATCCCCAATACACACAGCTATGTTCTTCATTCTCATGATCTTATCGTAAATTGAGCCTAATTCTTTATGAAAAAGAACATTCTTTAAAGAGTTTACCCTCTCTGCAAGTTTAATTCTGGAATCTTCGTCATAGAAGAATCTCGCATCTGTAAATCTGGCAGATATAACCTTTACATTGCCCTTTATAATATTTTCATTTTCAGGATTGTTTGCTACTACAAGGAATTTGTTTATAAGTTTGCCATTACGATCCATCACTGCAAAATATTTTTGGTGCTCCTTCATTTCGGTTATTAAAACAATATCAGGAATCTCAATAAATTCTTTATTAAATTCACATACTACTATGTGAGGATTCTCTACTAAAAATGTAACTATATCAAGGAGTTCTTCATCCTCATTTAGAACTCCGCCTGCCATCTCTGCCCCTTTAATAAGTTCACTCTTTATTATTTCCCTTCTCTCATTATGATTGAGTATAACTCCATTTTCTCTTAATCTATCACTGTATTCGGAAATTCTTTTAATCTCAATCATTATGTTATTCTGAATAAAATGACCTCTTGTATAATTTCCGGATTTTATTCCTTCAATCTCAAACGGAACTACCTTATCATTTAACATTAATACAAAGTATTGTATAGGCCTTGGGAAAGTTATCTTTTTATCACTCCACCTCATTCTTTTAGGGAACTGAAGATTGGTTAAGCAGTATTCTAATATTTGAGGAATTACGCTCTCTGTTTTTTCTGAAGAGAGATGTTTTGATGCAAAAACATATTTCCCCTTATCGGTCTCTTTGATAATAGTATTATTTAATTCAATGCCATGGATTCTTAAAAATCCTTCCATAGCTTTTGTAGGAGAACCGTCGCCATTATATGCAGCCTGAGCAGATGGTCCCTTCAACTCAATAATTTCACTCCTTTGAGTTTCGGATAATCTTGAGGCAAGGATAGAAAATCTTCTTGGTGTGGCATATACATCTATATCATCAAAATCAATCCTTAATTCGTTGAGTTTTTCTTTAAACATATTTTTTAAGGAATCAATAGCAGGCGGAATATAACCGGCAGGGATCTCTTCAACCCCAATCTCGCATAAAAAATTTGCATCTTTCAACATACAATTCTCCGGAAATTAACTATAATAAATATCAGTTTTTAATATATCATAGAAGCTTTAAGATAGATCAATAAAATATTAAATAGGGGTAAAAACAGATTTAAAAAAATTACTTTTTAAGATACTTTTTAGGATTAATATGATTTCCTTTATTTATTAGCTCAAAGTGCAGGTGAGGTCCTGTTGATCTGCCTGTATTTCCGCTCTTTGCTATATTCTGTCCCTGTTTGACATACTGCCCCTCTTGGACAATAATCCTTGATAAATGACCGTATAAACTTTTCCATCCGTCAGGGTGCGCAATAATTACAGTATAACCATATCCTCCCATCCATCCGGCAAATGTCACTTTACCATATTTTGTTGATCGAACCCATTCATATTGGGATCCAATATCCATACCTTTATGAAATTCATTATATTCAGAGTTAAATGGATTTATTCTCCAGCCATAATTACAGGTAATCTTTCTACTCGCCGCAGGCCATAAAAATCCTGAAAAAATATTTTGTGGTTTTGCATCTGGAATAAAAATGAGTTCGCCCTTTGGAATAAAGTCAGAATTTTTAAAATTATTTTCAGCTAATATCTTTTCAACAGGCACCTTATATTTAGAAGCAAAACCGGCTATAGTATTACCTTCTTTCATATTACAGAGAATACCGTCTTTATTAGGAATTCTTAGAGTAACACCGGGATCAACATAATCATAAGACTTTAAATTATTGCTTCCGCATATAGTATCAATTGAAACACCATATTTCTTGGCAATTCCATTTAAACTCTCGCCGGCTTTAACCTTATGAGTTCTTATTTTTAAGAGGACATTTACCGATGGAAGAGAAAAATCTGTTTTATCTGAAAGAAGGAGTCCGTTTTTTAGCTTTTCATCTTCTTCTATATTTTTTATATCATTATCCGTATAAACTACAAATCCATTTGTATCAATTTCATCGTCATTAGTATTTTCTATAAATGCTCCTCTTATGGATGATCCGGCAGAGGCTTCGCTTGAGGGTATCGCTGCAATTATTATAGATGAAATAGCAATAAAACATATAGTCATTGCTACTGCTTTTGATAAACGAAAAAAATCCCTTTTATAAATGTTTTTTATATGAGTCCCTTTTTTACCTACATAAACCAGGACTATATCATTTGTAAAAACATTTATTGTGAGTTTACCGATTTTATATGTATTAAAACCTTTCTTAAACATCCCTTTTTGATCTACTTCTAAAATTATAGATAATAATTAATAATCGTCTGATATAAAATATTAATTTAATACTTATTTTCTATCAGGTACTTTGTTTATTACTGAAGAACCGGAATATATTTCCTCAATATATTTTTTTGGATCTTTTTTATTCATACCTGTTATAATTACTTTCCCTTGAGCAACAACACCTCGTTGAATTGAAATTGACGGGGCTGTAATATCCCCAAGAACCTTTGCCGATTCAAGAAGCCTAACTTCATTTTCTGCGGTTATATTTCCTATAACAGTTCCTGCAATAACTACAGATTTTGCAAATATATCTGTTTTTACTCTCCCGCTTTCGCCTACAACAAGCTCTTCATCAGTCTTAATTTCACCTTCAAACTTACCGTCAATCTTTAAAGAGCCGCTTATATAAAACTTCCCCTCAAAAACCGAACCTTCGCCGATTGTACTGTTTATACCCTCAGGTTTTGACGCCATATAATACTCCATTTAAACAAAAAAATATTACCTTGTCATGAATCTAAAAGCAATTCATCTATTAGTAACTTAGAATTAAATATAAAAACAGGTTATCTTTATGTAAATCAATTAATTGTCTATTTTGAATTAAAATTCAAGATAAAATTTATATTTTAACTCTTTATTATCGCATATATTCTATTAAAAATTATATAGTTAGATTTAGATTTTCAAGCTTTATTTTATTTTTCAGTTTCCCTACAGATACTAATGAAAATGTTTTATTTTTAAAAATTTTATCACAAACCCTGATATAATCATCAATGGATATATTATCAATTATTTTAACTATATCGTTAAAATCAAAATATCTGCCGTATGTCATCTCATTTCTGGCAAGCTGACTCATTTTAACCTCATTGCTTTCAAGGCTTAAAGCCAAATTACCCTTCATAAATGCTTTTGTATCATTAAACTCCTCATCTGTAATCCCTTCATAAAGCATCTTTTTACATTCTTTCATAATAAGATCAACAGTTAAACCAAACTTTTCAGGCATTGTAGCGCAATAAATTCCAAATACACCGCAATCAATATATGAAGAATGAAATGAGTATATTGAATAACTTATCCCCTCTTTCTCTCTTATATTCTGAAACAATCTGGACGACATGCTGCCGCCTAAGATTGTGCTTAAAATATAAAGACCCCAGCGATCTTCATCACCTCTTTTAATTCCCTCTAATCCAATACAAAAATGAACCTGTTCCAGATCTTTTTCCACATGCTCCCTTGATATCCTTGCCGGCGCTCCTGTAATAACAGGAGATATTGTAAGAGTAGATTTTTTTTCACGCCCAAAATATTCGGCAATCATAGACTTAGTTTCATCTAAGTTAAAATTCCCGGCAATTGCTATAATAACATTATTATTAACATAATGTTCATTATAAAAACATAAGATTGATTGCTGCGATACATTACTTATCTTTTTAACTGTTCCAAGAATTGAATGGCTGAGTGGATGTCCCTGCAGCATCTTTTCCATAAAAAGGTCATGTATAAATTCATCAGGAGTATCTTCATACATTTTTATTTCTTCTAATATTACATTTTTCTCTTTTTCAATTTCTTCAGGATTAAAAAGTGAATTGTAATACATATCAGATAAAATCTCAATTCCAAGTTCAAGATAATCCGATACTACATTGATATAATAGCAGGTGTACTCCCTGTTTGTAGCGGCATTATGCTGCCCGCCAACCCGATCTATACTGCGGGCAATATCCTTTGCGCTGTACTTTTCTGTCCCTTTAAAAAGCATATGCTCAACAAAGTGAGCATATCCGTATTGACTCTCTTTTTCATTCCTTGAACCTTTATTGACCCAAAGACCAATCGATACCGATACTGCATCATCAATAGGTTCAAGGAGAACCGTTAGTTCGTTTTCTTGCTTATATTTTATCACCATCTATTCTTGTAAGGCTTCCTTTCTGCTAAGATCAATCCTTCCCTGGCGATCTATCTTTATTACTTTTACTCTCATCTTATCTCCAACAGCGCAAATATCAGTAACCTCTTTTACCCTTGTATGGTCAAGATTTGAAATATGGACAAGCCCCTCTTTTCCGGGAGCTATCTCAACAAATGCGCCAAATTCCATAATCTTTTTTACAGTCCCTGTATAAAATGTTCCTACCTCAACATCTTCGGCAATTCCAAGAATTTTCCTTGCAGCATTATCTATTGACTCTTCACTAATTGAAGATATTACAACTCTACCCGTATCATCTATATTAATCTCAGCGCCTGTTTCTTCAACTATAGCCTTTATAACTCTACCGCCGGGACCTATTATCTCGCCAATCTTCTCTACCCTGACATTTAATATCTTTATCTTTGGCGCATGAACAGAAACTGCTGTCTCAGGTTTAGAGATGAACGAATTCATAGTTTTAAGAATTTGCAGTCTCCCGTCTTTTGCCTGTTCAAGCGCTGCTTTCATTATCTCAGGAGTAATCCCTTCAATTTTAATATCAAGCTGGAATGCCGTTATACCAGTTTCTGTGCCTGCTACCTTAAAATCCATGTCGCCAAGATGATCTTCAAGACCTTGAATATCACTCAAAATAGAGAATTTATCATCTTCCATAATAAGACCCATGGCTATACCTGCAACAGCACCCTTAATAGGTACGCCTGCATTAAAAAGTGAAAGTGAGCCAGAACATACACTCGCCATCGAAGAAGAACCGTTTGATTCAAAAATTTCAGAAACCTGCCTGATTGTATATGGGAAAACCGAAGCATCAGGTATTACATATTCAAGAGATCTCTCTGCAAGCATTCCATGCCCTATTTCACGCCTTCCCGGATTACCTGTCCTTCCTACCTCTCCAACTGAGAAGGGCGGAAAATTATAATGCAGCATAAATCGCTTTGAAGAATTTCCTTCAAGATTATCAAGTTTTTGAGCTTCAGCCAAAGTCCCAAGTGTTGTAACACCAATGCTCTGTGTTTCACCCCTTGTAAAAACAGCAGAACCGTGCGCCCTTGGAAGAATCCCGGTCATTATATCTATTGGTCTTATATCCCTAAGTCCCCTGCCGTCAGCTCTGGCGCCTTCTTCAAGGCATCGCCGTCTCATAATCTCGCCGTCAAGACCATCCAATACGCCTCTAAGCTGATCTATAGAATCGGGGAATTGATCTCTTAATTCCTCTTTGGCTTTTTCATATATTGCATTCCATGCATCTTCACGCGGTTTCTTAACAGTAATGTTCTTTAACTGTTCAAGATCAGAATAGTATCTCTCTCTCACTGCTATCTTAAACTCTTGATCAGGTATATACGGTTTATATGGAAAGGGCGGCTTATTTACAGCCTTCTTTAGCTCTTCCTGCACTTCGCAAATCTTTATAATATTATCATGAGCAAACTGAACAGCGGCAAGCATATCATCTTCAGATACATTTTTTGAACACCCTTCGATCATCGTCACTGCTTTTTTTGTTCCTGCAACTACTAAATCTATATCACTCTCTTCCATTTCATTAAATGCAGGGTTTACTATGAGATTACCGTTTATTCTTCCAACCCTAACTGCTCCAACCGGACCATTAAAAGGCATACCGGAAACAATCAAAGAAGCTGAAGCTGCATTTATTGCAATAACATCATGTTGGTTAATACCATCAGCCGAAAGTACATATATAATTATCTGAATTTCATTAACAAAATCTTCAGGGAAGAGCGGTCTTAAGGGTCTGTCTGTTAATCTCGATACAAGTACCTCTTTATCACTTGGTCTGTTCTCTCTTTTAATAAATCCGCCGGGGATTTTACCGGCAGCGTAAGATTTTTCCCTGTAATCTACAGTAAGAGGGAAAAAATCCTGTCCCTCCTTAACCTCCCTTGAAGCAACCGTACTTGCAAAAACAACAATCTCACCATAAGAAACAGCAACAGCTCCGTCAGCCTGCTTTGCAAGATATCCTGTATTGAAGTTTAGTCTCTCTTTACCAATTTCTATGCTATAATCAAATGACATTAAAACCTCTCACAATACTTTTTTAATACCAATAATGAATTGGCATTCGCTACCTTCTGAGACCAAGACCTTTAATCAAATCCCTATATTTATTAAGATCTTTCTTTTTTAGATAATCAAGAAGTCTTCTCCTCTGACCTACAAGCTTCAGAAGTCCTCTTCTTGAATGATGATCTTTCGTATGCACTTTAAAATGCTCTGTAAGATGATTAATCCTGTCTGTTAATAGGGCTATTTGTACCTCAGGGGAACCTGTATCCCCTTCATGTCTCATGTATTTTTCTATTATCTCCTTACTTGCAGTCATGCCTTACTATATCCTCCTATAGATTCATTTATTCAAATTTAATTAAATACGCAATAATAAGCAATTAGCCATTTATCAATATCTATTTCTGCTATTGCAATAAGATTTTCATCATCGTCCGTTATCATACAAAAATCTCTGTTCCTCTTTTCAAGGCTTATAACATCATCTCTTTTAAACGGCGCACCATTGATAACCTTTTTCTTACCGGAATCATTAATCACTATTCTGCCAAAATCCTCCAGCACATCTGTCGGCTTAAGCAGAAACGGCTTATTAATACAATCCCTATTCTCCTTAACCTGCTGTAACTCTTCAATTGTGACAGCCTGAGAAATATCAAACACACCCGAAGAGACTCTGCGCAACTCTGTTAAGCAAGCGCCTGTGCCGGTTTTTTTGCCAAAATCTCTTGCAATAGATCTAATATATGTACCTTTAGAACAGGATACATCAAAGTCGATATAATTTTCACTCTTATCAATACCTGTAACATTAATGGTATAAATCTTAATCTTTCTACCTGCGAGATTTATATCTTCACCGGATCTTATTCTATCAGACGCCCTTTTCCCATCAATCTTCAATGCTGAAAATTTAGGAGGAACCTGAATCATCTCGCCGGAAAATTGAGAAAGTGTATTGATAGCAGCTTCCCAATCTACTTCTAAACATGGTTTTTCCGATACTATTCTGCCTGTTATATCACAGGTATCTGTTTCAACTCCTAATTTAATTCTGCCTCTATATTTTTTATCATCTTCAAGGAAAAAATTCGTTAACCTTGTTGCATTTCCTGTACATATTACCATCAAGCCGGTTGCAAATTTATCAAGCGTCCCGGAATGACCGATTTTTTTTATCCCTGTTATCCTCTTAACCTCCGATACCAGTTCAAAAGAGGTTCTCCCCTTAGGTTTATCAAGCAGTATAACCGCATTATTAAAACCGAAAATTTTCACTTAAAATATAATTTATCCACTCCCTGATTTACTCTGCTTCGGTATCTATCTCTTTATTTAGAACACCCGGCAGATTGTTTATCTTATTAACCATATCAACTCCTTCTTCCACAGATTTATCAAGATAGAAATAAACACTTGGTAAATTTCGTATTTTAAGTTCCTTGCCTAATAATCTTTGCACAAAACCGCTTGATGATCTTATCCCCTCCATACTCTTCCTGATTTCTGTCGAATCTCCAAGTATTGATACGCCGATTCTTGCTTCCGAATAATCTTTATTCAGTTCAACGCCTGTAACCGTAAGAAATCCGATTCTTGGATCTTTAAGTTCTCTAAAAATAATATCAGATACTATCCTTTTAATTAATTCTTCGAGCCTGTCTTTTCTATATTTCATAAACAATCTATCTATAATTTTTTAGCAGTCTGAATAACTTCATAAGCTTCAAAAGCATCCCCTTCTTTCATGTCATTGAAATTTTCAGTTGAAAAACCAAACTCCTGCCCTGCTTCAACTGCAGTAACATCATCCTTATATCTCTTAAGCGATGCGAGCGGTCCGTCAAACACGACTACTCCGTCTCTCATTATTCTAACCTTTGACTTTCTTATTACCTTCCCCGACATACATATAGAACCGGCTATTGAACCTACTTTAGATACTTTAAACACCTGCTTTATCTCGCCTGTCCCTATTACCTTCTCTTCAAATATCGGAGATAACATCCCTTCCATAGCCGCTTTTATATCATCGGTAGCTTCAAATATAATATTATAAAATCTGATTGATACATCTTCTTTCTCGGCAAGATCGGCAACCTTTCCTGTCGGTCTGACATGATATCCTATTATTATTGCATTTGATGCGGAAGCAAGCATTACATCCGAATCATTAATCCCTCCAGATCCTGCATGAATAACTCTTACCCTGATCTCTTCATTAGAGAGTTTCTCCAGAGCCTCCGTTAAAGCCTGCGATGAACCGTCAACATCCGCTTTAACTATAACATTAAGATCCTTAACCTCGCCCTCTTTAATCATCTCATTAAGCGACTCAAGAGTAACCTTTCTTACTTTCTTGGCAGATTCTATTCTTTTATATTCAAGACGTTTCTGAGATATTTGCTTAGCCATACGGTCGGATTCAACACCTTCGAATGGATCGCCTGCTGCCGGAACTCCCGATAGACCAAGTATCTCTACCGGCGTTGACGGTCCTGCGCTCTCAATAGAATTCCGCTTATCATCAAACATAGCCCTCACTTTGCCGGAATATACGCCGACAACAAACGGATCGCCTATATTAAGCGTACCGTGTTGTACCAGTACGGTACTCACAGCTCCGCGTCCCGGATCAAGCCTTGATTCTATTACCGTACCTTTAGCTAAAAGTTTCGGATTAGCTTTTAGTTCAAGCATCTCTGCCTGTATAAGCACTAATTCAAGAAGCTGTTCTATATTTAAATTCTGCTTTGCGCTTATCTCTGCAAACAGCGTAGTTCCGCCCCAATCTTCAGGGATTAATCCGTAGTTACTCAATTCCTGTTTTACCTTTGCAGGATTTGCTTCGGGAAGATCAATTTTATTTATGGCAACAATTATAGGAACATTAGCAGCTTTAGCATGACTGATAGCCTCCACAGTTTGGGGCATTACGCCGTCATTTGCAGCTACTACCAGAATTACAATATCCGTTATACTTGCTCCGCGCGCCCTCATAGTAGTAAAAGCGGCATGACCGGGAGTATCAAAAAAAGTAATACTCTTATTATCACCAACCGATACGGTATATGCGCCGATATGTTGAGTAATACCGCCAAATTCACTATCAATTACATTTGCAGATCTTATTACATCAAGAAGTCTTGTTTTTCCATGATCAACATGACCCATTACCGTAACAACCGGCGGACGTGTCATAGCATCTTCTGCTCTATCTTCCTGTTCAATCTTTATTACAGTCTCATCAAATAATGAGACAACATCTACCTCAGTATTATATTCAGATGCAAGGATCGTAGCCGTATCAGAATCTATTGCCTGATTAATAGTTGCCATTTCTCCAAGCTTCATAAGTTTACTAATAACTTCGCTTGCCTTAATATTTAATTTTTTAGCAAGTTCGCCTACGGTTATACTCTCTGTAATATTTATCTTTTCAGGTGAAACATTCCTTCTTATCTCTAAATTCTGTTTCTTCTTTAAGATTAAGGCTTTTTCGGCTTCTTCTTTCTCTTTTTTATTTAATCTTCTAAACTCCTTCTCTTTATGCTTTTCTTTCTCCTTCTCCTTATCAAGACCCTTAGTCTTCTTAACTGCCTGATCATCTATCTCTATTGATGAAGAGACATCATCTTTAATAACAGGTCTCCTGACGAAGCCTCTTTGACCTCCATCTTTATCTCCGCTTGATCTGCCTTCATGTTTTTGACCTTGATAGCGATGTTTTCCATCTGAGGAACCTTGACCTGATTGACGCTGACCCTGATAGCGGGACTTTCCATCTGAAGAACCTTGACCTGATTGACGCTGACCCTGATAGCGAGGCTTTCCATCTGAAGAACCTTGACCTGATTGACGCTGACCCTGATAGCGAGGCTTTCCATCTGAAGAACCTTGACCTGATTGGCGCTGACCCTGATAGCGAGGCTTTCCATCTGAAGAACCTTGACCTGATTGACGCTGACCCTGATAGCGAGGCTTTCCATCTGGTTTATTTTCTGATTTCCTGTCAGGTTTATGACTCTGATTTTTTTGCGGTCTATTTTCAGTTTTTTTGTTTAACTCTTTTGCATTATCTGATATTGTAGTTTTATCATCAAGTTTAACTTTATCTGTCTTTTCATAGCTGCCGCTACTAATAGCATCTTCATCAATATCATCTTTTTCTTCTCTTAATTCAAGTCCTTTCTTTTTCCTAATATCATTTGATAAATCAACTTTCTTCTTTAGCTTAATCTTTTTATTCTTTTTAGCTTTTTCAGCATCTTCTAATTTACGTTTTTTTACACTTTCAATTCTTCTTTCCACAAGAAAAGTTTCATGTTCGCTTAGTTCGGTATCATTATTCTGACAGATAATATTCAGCTCTTTACAAATTTCAACGATATCGTCAAAAGTAATATGATTTTTTGTTGCAACATCAATAGCTTTCATGAACAATCCTGTTTTAAATTTTTATACATGATCCTCTTCTGAGGAATCGTCAAAATCCTTTGATTCTCCCCCTTCTTCAAAATCAACCGCATCAGCCAAAATTTCTAAAATCCTTTGAGCGGTTTTTTCACCTATACCCTCTATCTTCATAAGATCCTCAAAAGATCTTTCAACAAGATCTTCAACAGAAAAAATACCCGCTTTTTCAAGAATTTTAACTATTCTCGGTTCTAAATCAACAAGTTCTTCAAGAGGCGTTTCCTCCATATCATCAGTTGTAAAGAGTTTCTCAACAATCGACCTTGACTCGCTTGATCCGAGAAATGCCTGATAATTCTCTTCTGTTTTAATATCTATATCAAACCCGCATAATCTTGATGCAAGCCTTACATTATGCCCTGACCTTCCAACTGCAAGTGAATATTGATCATTATCAACAACTGCAATAACTCCTCCACCAGATGTCAATATAATCTCTTTAACCTTAGCAGGAGTTAAAGCATTTGCAGCCATAATCTTTTTATCTTCATAGTATGCCACAACATCAATTTTTTCACCTTCAAGCTCTCTCACTATAGACTGAATACGGATACCCTTCATACCTACACATGCGCCTACGGAATCAACATCATCCCTGTCACTTGTAACAGAAACCTTTGTTCGCAGTCCCGGTTCCCTTACAATCTTAACAATATTAACTATTCCGTCATAGATTTCAGGAATTTCCATTTCAAAAAGTTTTTCAACAAACTTAGGGTGAGCGCGTGACAGAATAACATCCGGTCCCTTAGCGCTCTTCTGTACTGATAAAATTAAAGCCTTTACCCTATCGCCTATCTTATATCTTTCAAGGGGATTCTGTTCTCTAAGAGGTAAAAGCCCTTCAGTCCTTCCAAGATCTATAAAAAGATTATCCTTAGTTCTCCTCTGAAGATAACCATTAATCAGCTCACCCTCTCTTCCACTGTATTCGTTATAGACAATATTCTTTTCAGCCTCTTTTATCTTCTGAATTATTACCTGCTTGGCTGTCTGCGCCGCAATCCTGCCGAATGAATCAAAGGGATTTTCCTCAACATATATCTCATCGCCAAGATTAACATCTTTACGTATCTTTAGCGCTTTATCATAGGCAATCTCTTCGGCAGGGTAAGTAGGTTTTTTAACAACCATCTTTTTTGTTATAACCGTAACTGTATTTTTATCCCTGTCAAAGGCGACTTTTACATTCTCTACAGCGCCATACTGTTTTTTAAAAGCTGAAAGCATGGCAGATTCGACTATACCTTCTATCTCTTCCCTTGTAATACCCTTATCTGTTGCAATCTGATGCAGTGCTTCAAAAAAATTATTGCTCATCACTAAACCTTTTAATAATCTAAATTGGCTTTAATAACATCACCATGATTAATAAATATCTTACTCTTTTCTTCTATAATTTCAATACCACTTTCATTAATTTCAGAAAGAATACCCTTTGCTACTCTCTGTTGATCCCCAAATGAATATACTACTTTCACAGGAGCATTTCTAAATCTTATAAACTCTTCAGTATCCCTTATCTTGCGATTAGTTCCCGGTGAAGAAATTTCAAGAAAATAGTTTGGCAAAAGTCCGCTCTCGTCAAGGAGCAGGCTTAATTCCCTGCTATAAATCTCACAGTCATTATGAGATATAACCCTTTCGGAATCTATTTTAACTATAATTTTAGCATCTCCCTTGCTAAAAATGACAAATGATTCATAAATAAAATAACCGGAATTTTCAGCTGCTTTGTTAATAATGTTTAATATATCATTTTTCAGCATCTGCGTTCCCATACATAAAAAAAGAGTGGCTCTGCCACTCCCAATCCGTAACCATTATCATTTATATGTTTTTTTTTGCAACTGTTTTTTTATTATTAATTAGAGTTTAAATTTTATCTCTGTTTATAAAAAATCTTATTAACTCCAGTTTAATCAATTTTTCCCTATGCTAATGATCGTTTTTTTACCATCAATAGTTACATAAGAAAATGATACTTTATCTCCATTTTGCAGTTCCTTCAAATATTTGAATGCAACTGATGGGTAATGCTTATAGAATTTATATGTCTTATCTTTTGAATCTTTTATAACAATAAACATATTTTTTAAATCAACTGATACTATATTACCATCTGATTCAGTAACTTTACTCTTTGCATATTTCTCAAATTTTCTATTGCTGCAATTAAATCTAAGGAAATGCATAGTATCACCGCCATAGGCTAATTCCATATCTCCGCAACGACCTATACTCAGAAAATAACCGTCATTCATATCACAATCAGAAGTATCATAAATCTTTATAAATCCATTTTCTGATCCAAGTAAAATCTCTACATCAGCATATTCAAGATGTCTTGCCTGTTCAACAACTAAATCAGGGTATTTGTCATTATCTAAATACAAAAGTTCTGCCTTATACAGAATTGCTTCTTTACATATCTCTTTACATGCCTCAAAAAAAGTTTTTTGTCTTGTGTCATATTTCCACACAACATTGCCGCTATCATACATCCCGTTTGGAACATTCAGAATAATATAATTATCCATAATATTTTTAATAGATACTTCGCTGTACTTCCAATGGGGACGATCTTTAACGTCCAATATCTTCTTAAAATAATTCATATAATAATCAACTACAGGTTTTATAACCGTATCAGGTTTAAAATCACAGAGAAATCCGCCGAATACCCATCCCGTCTTATTGTCATACTTTACATTAACCCACTTACCATATCTTCCGTCTAAAAATATTTCATCACCCTCTGATTTTTCTATAGTGACTTTCGCGCCGAATGGAATTAAAGTTATAATCTTTGACGATTTATCAGGATTTGAACGAAGATTTAAGCCTGACTTTGGCGCAACATATTTATCATCACCCTCTGCCGCATTCACACTATGTGTTGACAGAACTAAAAGTGAAATGAAACAGACTAATGTTGCACTTATACTACTGAATAAAATTTTTTTCTTCATAAAAATTTCCCTCATAGATTCTATGTTATCATGTAAATTATAGATTTGTACAATTATACATAAATTAATCATATACCCGTATACTAAGGATTGTTTCTTTGCCACCAATAGTTACATAATCAAATGTTACCCTGTCACCTTTTTTTAAATCTTTAACCTTAATATCTTTATTACTTCGATTATAAAATACATAAGTCTTGTCAAAAAAATTATACGACTTTTCTTTTTCCTCTTCTATAACAATAGACACATTTTTTAAATCAACTGATACTATATTACCATCTGATTCAGTAACCTTACCCTCTGCATATTTTTCAAATTTTTTCGTTTTACAGTTGAATCTATAGTAAAACATAATATTATCATGCTTGCTTGTCTTTCTGTTATATATTCCATTACATGCAATTCCCATATCTCCACACAAACCGGCAGTATAATAAGAAAGATCATCTCCACAATAATAATCATCACAAAAATCAGGAAGCTTTATAAATCCATTTTCCGATCCAATGTAAAAATTTATAATAAAGCTTGTACAGCAGCTTGTATCAACAATTAAATCAGGATATCTGTCGTCATCTAAATAAAAAATTTCTATAGTATATCCATAACTATGGGCTTCAAAAAATTTTTTTTGTTTTACATCGTATCTCCACACAACATCAACTTTCGCTATATCCAATAGCGCTGCAGGAACTCTTAAAACAATATAATTATCTATAATATTTACGATAGAAACCTCTCTATCCTCAAAATTGGTATAACACCCCTCTTTCCACTCGTACTTCCTGTATTCATCCCTATAAAAATCAGCTGCAATTTTTATAACTGCATCAGGTTTAAAATCACAAAGAAATCCACTGAATACCCACCCTATCTTAGTACCATACTTTACATTAACCCACTTACCATATCTTCCGTCCAAAAATATTTCATCTTCCTCCGATTTTTCTATGGCGACTTTTGTGCCGAATGGAATTAAAGTTACAACCTTTGACGATTTGTTTGGATCTGAACGCAGATTTAAGCCGGACTTTGGCGCAACATATTTATCTTTTGAATTATCGGTTTCTGCTCCATTGATTGAATGCGTTGACAGAAATAGAACACAGGCTAAAACAAATATACTGTTGGTTAAAAGTATTTTTTTCTTCATAAAAATTTCCCCCATAGATTCTATGTTATTATGTAAATTATAGATTTGTACAATTTATACATAAATTAATCATATACTCGCATGCTAAGGATTGTTTTTTTGCTACCAATAGTTACATAATAAAATTCTACCTTGTCACCTTTTTTTAAATCTTTAACCTTAATATCTTTATTACTTCGATTATAAAATACATAAGTCTTGTCAGAAAAATTATATGACTTTTCTTTTTCCTCTTCTATAACAATAGACATATTTTTTAAATCAACTGATACTATATTACCATCTGATCTACTAACTTTACCCTCTGCATATTTTTCAAATTTTTTCGTTTTGCAGTTGAATCTATAGTAAAACATAATAGCATCATCTGTCTTGCCTGTCTTGTGGTCGTATTTTGTTCCGCTACATGCAAATTCCATATCTCCGCACAAACCGGCAGTATAATAAGAAAGACCATCTTCACAAGTATAATCACCGCAAAAATCAGGAAGCTTTATAAATCCATTTTCCGATCCAAGGTAAAAATCTATAATAAAGCTTGTACAGCAACTATTATCAACCACTAAATCGGGATATCTGTCATTATCTAAATAAAATATATCCGCTTTATGCCCCATGGTTTCAAGGATCTCAAAAAATTTTTTATGCTTTATATTATATTTCCATACAACAGCAAGTTGATATGGATCACCATCCATTAAAGTTAATGGAACTTTTAAGACAATATAATTATCAAAAATACTTTCAAGAGATACCTGACTGTCCTTAAAATGGGTCAATCCATTATTCTTTGATATATATTCATTATCACTATTACTATTCTTTTTTCTATAAAAATCAGCTACATGTTTTATAACCGTATCAGGTTTAAAATCGCAGAGAAACCCGCTGAATACCCACCCTGTTTTATTATCATATTTTACATTTACCCACTTACCATATCTTCCGTCTAAAAATATTTCTTTGCCGTCTGATTTTTCTATGGTGACCTTTGTTCCGAATGGAATTAAAGTTATAATCTTTGACGATTTATCAGGAGTTGAACGAAGATTTAAGCCGGACTTTGCCGCAACATATTTATCTTTTGATTGATCGGTCTCTGCTCCATTTATTATATGCGTTGACAGAAATAGAACGCAGGATAAAACAAATATACTGTTGAATAAAATTTTTTTCTTCATGGGAATTCTCTCCTGCTATAGATAGATAGATTAAATTTTATTTAATTCTTCTTTTTACTATTTTTTCCATATATCAATGATTATTTTTTTACCGTCAATAGTTACATACTTAAGTGATACTTTATCACCTTTTTTTAATTTCATCTTTTTCAACTCTTCAGCGGACCAACCTGATGAGTAACCCTTATAGAATTTATATGATGTATCTTTTGAATCATTTATGACAACAGACAGGCTTTTTAAATCAATTGATGTTATAATGCCATCTGACAAAGCAGGTTGACCCTCCGCATATTTCTCAAATTTTCTCTTATCGCAATTGAATCTAAAAAAATACATAATGCCAGGATCTTCAACAAGGTTAATTATTTTTTCACATGCAAATTCCATATCTCCGCAAGAGCCTGCAGTATAATCATAAAGATCACTACAATTATCCCACCAATCAAAAACGCTTTTAAATCCTTTTTCCGATCCAAGTAGAATATAAATCCACCCATTACCATCAAATCCATCTACGGCAACTAAATCGGGATATTTATCGTTATCTAAATATAAAAGATGTATTCTAAATAAACGATGTATTGGTGGATCAAACTTCTCGTTAAAGAAGGCCTCCTCAAAAAATTTTTTTTGCTTTACATCATATCTCCATACAAAACAACCCGCATCAATAGTACCTTCCAATGGCGCCGGAGTTTTTAAAACAATATAATTATCTAAAATTTCTTCGATAGATACTTCACTATCCTTAAAATGGGTAAGTTCCTTAAACTAAGAGTAACCACTCTTCCTGTATTTATCCCTGTAAAAAGCAGCCGCAGGTTTTATAACAGTATCAGGTTTAAAATCACATAAAAATCCGCTAAATACCCATCCTATTTTATTAGCGAACTTTACATTTACCCACTTACCATATCTTCCGTCCAAAAATATTTCATTTCCATCTGATTTTTCTATGGCGACCTTTGTTCCGAATGGAATTAAAGTTATAATCTTTGACGATTTATCAGAATCTGAACGAAGATTTAAGCCGGATTTTGCCGCAACAAATTTATCATTCGGTTTAATTGTGTCTTGAATAATTCCGGGAATTTCTTTTTCTTCATAAGTTTTACTTTTTGACAGAACTAAAAACAGAATTAAACCTGCTGCTGTAATTACAGTTACACTGCTGATTAGTATTATTTTTTTCTTCATGGAAATTCCATCATTCATTAAATTATTTTTATGCGAGTAAAAATTTTTTCACAATTGCGGGCGGCAAAATTGCAGCCCCTGCGATCTTGCGCGAAACTCTTTCTTTTTTCATCAACCATTATACTTATAAATCATACCTTTAATTTAACAGGGTCTTTAATATTCATATCCTCAAAATAAACGCCGTTCTCGCCTGTATAAGGATTTAAAGAAAGAATCTCATTTATTTCAAAGGGCTTATTATCATAAGCAGACTGCATAAAGCTCTCCCAAATTTTGGTAATCTGTTCAATTGAAGATTTTATCAGTTGGAGTACAGACTCATACCTAAACCCCTTTTGTAATGCGGGATATTGCCATCTGCCTTGATGAATATTCATTGCATCTTCATCAACTCTCCTTGCAGCCGGATATCTTATAAAAAAATCAGAATATACAAGTTTATTATTACACAATTTATCAAGAATCTCAATCACTTTAGGATTATCTGTTCTCTTGAGCTTATAGCAGTATAGAATCATCTTGGGAATCTTATCAAAATTTTTTACATAAACTATATCGCCATCAATTTTTTTGTCTTTAATGTCTCTAAAATATTTTTTAAAGAGAGATTCATTATCCCTCTTTAAAGATTCAAGTACAAGATACTTTATTGCAGGCCATACAATTTTTTTATTCTTAAAAGTGTAAAGAGGCAGCATCTCACCCAGAGAATTTATAACAGCGCCTGATTCATCTTTATAGAGAAAATAATTATCAATATTATACTGAAATCTAAGATTTCTTATTTTGGAAAAGTTAATCTCATCCTTCTCCATATTATTAGGGAAACCCGAACTAAAGAATATATAGGGATGAACAAATGAATCTGCTACTAAATGAGATATATACCCAAGAAGATAACTCCTTTGCAAAGATGTCCACTCACTCCTCATATCCTTATTGCTTATTACAATATTGATTAAATGCTGTAAATATGTCTTAGAATTTTTATTATGAAGAGCAAAGGATATTTCATTGCAGTATCTGTTACCCTTTCTGATTATCTCCATGTAATCAAATATGTTAGGTCCTATTGCCCCAAACAGTCCTGCCTGAAAATATGCAGGCGTAGAGAACAGAACTTCTATATTTCTATTTAAAAAAATTTTATTTTTATTTTTAACTATATTTTCAACAGCTTTACGAAAGATATAGTTATGAGTATAAATTCCCGGCATTGATCCTCCATAAACTTATTAAATTATAACTCTACCTTTATGCTTGTAAATTTATGCTTGTAAAGCAATAAATTTGAGATATGGATTCTTTATATTTTTAACTTATACAACGCAAGCCAAAGAAATCTATGTATTAAAAAATATTGTCTTCAAGTCATTTTAAAAAAAATTGTATTATTGACACATATATATTCTTATGTTATTTTGTAAATTATAGAATACTTCGTTGGGGGATAAAATGAATTTTAGAGGTACAATAATAATAAAGAAAGTTGCGATTGGTAGCATAAGTCTTCATAATAAACACCGCTATTAACTGCAATCGTTGAAATTTTAAGACTGCTCTTTGCCCGTTCAATCCATTCTTCATAACGAGCCATATATTATCTTCCCCTCTTTCTTGATCGTTTTATAGATATATCCAATCTCATCATTTAATTCATTGTATCTATTATAATCAACGGCGATTACATCAACAGAAATTCCTATGTTATTATCATAAAAAGAGCGATAAATAGAATCAATAATGTCAAAGCTCTTCTTTAAACCCTTTTTTACAATGAGCAAATCAATATCGCTTTTTTCTTTGTTATCTCCCCGCGCATATGAACCAAAAAGTATAATCTGATCCGGGGACGCAAGAGATACAATGATGGAGATGATTTTGTCTATATATGGTATATTATAATTCATATTTTATACTAACCCGTCCTATTTATAATGTCAAATAAAAAATCACATCAACACCCCATCAATCGTTTCTTTCCTTCACAACCTTATACAAAACATAAACTATAACTCCAACGGCTAAAACCGTTATTGCTGCAATATTATATCGTGTTACTAAAACCGTCAATGCTTCATAAACCTTTTCCCAATTATTACCTAAAGAGTAACCTGCATAGATCCATAAAAAGTTCCAGAACATGGCGCTTACAAAGGATAATAGAAATACCTTTAGACTGTTAAGACCTGAAATTCCGGCGCTTATTGAAATAACCGAACGAATACCCGGAAGGAACCTGTTAATTGCTACGACAAAATATCCGTATTTGTTAAACCACATTTCGGCTTTTTTGATATTGCCGCTTGCGAAGAACTTTATTTTAGTTTTTGAAAAAAATCCTCTCTCAAAAAGAACTCCAACATAGAAGAGCATCATAAATCCTATTGTACTTCCTATAGATGTAATTATAAAGACAATTAAAAAGTCGAGCTTGCCGATACCTGCAAGGAATGCGCCAAAAGCGATAATTGTATCGCCCGGAATAGGCGGGAAAAGATTTTCAATTATAGCGCTTGCAAACAGAAAGAGATATAGATAATATATGTTCCACTGCATAATAATATCATAACTCTGTTGTAACAAAAATTCCATAGCAATACCTCATAGTATGGGGTGTAACAAAAGTCAACAACAATGTCATACATATTAAACAATTAGTACATTATTATGTCATTGCCGTACAAGAAATAAAACTTTTTTTACACCCCAAAATTTTAGTCCGCTATAAGAAATTATATTTGAAAAATTTTAGTATGACTGTATATATGTTTATTATGAAAAAAATTCTCTGCTATGGAGATTCCAATACATGGGGATGCAGTCCCGTTGACAGTTCAAGATTTGATGAAAATACCAGATGGCCGATGGTTATGAGCTCAATACTTGGAAATGACTTTCTAATACTTGAAGAGGGACTTAATGGGAGAACCGTATTAAACCTCTCCCATGATAATTTTATGCTCAATGGAATAGAGTATATAGATTCACTCATCGAAAATCATTGTCCCATTGATATTTTTTTATTATGCCTTGGACTTAACGACGTATTTATTTTTGAAGAAGTTACTATTAATGAAATATTAAACGGCATTGAAAAAATTATTGACATTGTAAATAATCATCATAATAATAAACAAGGCTGTAATATTCCTGAGACAGTAATAATGTCGCCGCCAATGTTTAACAGCAATATAGAGTGGGCGCAATTTATTGAACTTCAGATAAATAAATTAAAGGAATTGCCGGCAGCCTATAAAAGATTATCAATAGAAAAAAATTGTCGTTTTTTTAATACTTCTGCTTATGTTACAGGCAGTGCTATTGACGGTTCACATCTTGATGCGGGCAGTCATATTTTACTTGGTAAAAAAATTGCAGAATTTATTTTAGGCAGGTTAAAATGAAAACAGACAACCTTTTTTTTAATAAAAATCTTCAAATCGTATTTTCAGTAACCCTTATTGCAGTTATGGAGGTTGCAATTATTACTCCTGTTCTGCCAAAGATTGCCGAAGCGCTTTCAATAACGGCAGACAAAGCTAATCTGCTGATTGTTGTCTTTACAATGCCGGGGATAATCTTATCGCCGTTACTTGGAATTGCAGCCGACAGATTCGGCAGAAAAAATGTACTTGTACCGACCCTTCTGCTTTTTGGCATATGTGGAACTCTATCGGGTTTTACCAGAGATTTTACATTAATTCTAATATTGAGATTTTTTCAAGGCGCAGGCGCAGCATCATTTGGAGCGCTTAATCAGACTATTATCGGCGATATATTCTCCGGCAAAGAAAGAGTAGATGCAATGGGATATAACAGCTCAGTCCTTAATATCGGAACAATGATGTATCCGTCAATAGGGGGCGCTGTAGCTTTACTTGGATGGCATTATCCGTTCTTTTTGTCAACCCTGGCTTTTCCGGTTGTCCTGCTTGTAATATTCGGCTTAAAGTATGATGAGCCGGTTAAAAATGAAAATTTAGGGAGCTATCTAAAAGAGTCCTTTAAATTAATGATAAAAAAAGAGATACTCGCACTGTATATTGGAACGCTTGCAGCATTCATATTGCTCTATGGAATTCTCCTTAGTTTCTTTCCGTTTTATCTACAGGAAAAATTTAATGCAAATACAATGATAATCGGTATGACAATGTCCGCAGCATCAATAGGGGCTATTATAGGATCTTTCAATCTTGGGAGATTATCATCAAAATTTTCACCTAAAAAACTTCTTATAGCAGCCTTTCTAATATACCCAATAACCCTTTCTCTTGCATACTTTATGCCGACCATAGTTCTATTTATAATACCGATTTTGATATATGGCTTTGCAAACGGAATACTGATGCCAAACGTTCAAACACAAATATCAATATTTGCGCCGGCAGAATACAGAGGAGCATTTATGTCAATTAACTCATCTGTACTAAGACTTGGACAGACTGTAGGTCCGTTATTCTCAGGGATTATACTTGCAAGATGCGGAAGCATATATGTATTAATTGCAGGAATAATATTTGCCCTTGCAATTGCTTTATTTACCGCTTATAATGTTCGTGACATAGAGAATTTTAACGATATAAAATCAAGATAAAGTCAAAATAATGAATCTTGGACATGTAAAAGAAAATCTATCATCTCTTGATTTTCTTTATTTTCTTCATCCTCTTCATCTTTACATGAAATTAAAGATGCAAGGAGTTGATCGCTGTATGTAATCTCTTTTAAAATTTCACCTCTTTGCGATGAGTCTATGTTAGAGAAAAGTTTATCCTCTTTAAGAAGGGTTCTTGCCTTATTCAATCTTTCAAGTATTGTCTCAATATTTTCAGGTATATGTTTCTCCATCTCCCTTCTTAAACGCGCTGCCATAGCAGGCGAGGCGCCGCCTGTTGATACTGAAAAAATAAGATCACCCTTTCTGATAAAAGACGGAATATAGAATGAACAGTTTGGCGGATCATCTACTGCATTAATTAAAATATTTTTCTCTTTTGCCTCATTAAAAATTTTTCTGTTTACGTCCGTATCATTTGTTGCAGAGAAAACAAGCGCCGCGCCGTCAAGGTCATTCTTTTCATAACCCCTTTTTATAAGAGTAAGCCTGTTTTTAAACAGCTCGGATAATTTAATTATTTCATCATGAAATTCGGGCGATATTATCCTGATATTAGCGCCCGCATCAATAAGGTCGGAGAGCTTTCGTACGGCAACATCTCCTCCGCCAATAATTACAGCTTGCTGCCCGTTCATATTTAACATTATCGGATATAGCGTCATTGATTAATCTCTTTTGGTATTTTAAACTCCTCTCCATGGGCTTTTAAATATTCTATCTTCTCCTTATCAAGACCAATCTCATTATCGCTCAGGTAACATGCAGGATCAGGCGCCCAGGGATCGCCATAGGTTCTGTATGCTCTGACCCTCATAGCGCCAGTACATATCTCCTTATATTTGCAGAATCTGCATCTCCCCTTAATATATTCGGTCTTATTCTTTAATCCTCTCATAATAGGATCGGATTCATCCATCCATATATCGCCGAAATTTCTATCCTTAATATTTCCAAATGTATAATCCTGCCAAAACTGATCAGGATGAACGTTTCCGACAAAATCAATATTGGAAATACCCACGCCTGAAGAATTTGCCGCGCCGCCGTTCCATTTAAGCATTGAATATGTTTCCTCAGCTTTGTCCATACCCTGTTCTTTCATCTTCAAATAAGTATAAACTCCGTCAACATGGTTATCTACGGTTAAAATATTAATATCAAGACCTCTGTCAAAATAATCCTTTGTTCTCTCAAGTATTATATCCATTGCCTTCTTAGATTCGCTGTGAGTAAGGTCGTCTTTTGATATTGAACTGCCTCTGCCCGAATATACCAAATGATAAAAACACGCCCTGTTTATACCCTCTCTTTCAATAAAATCGAATATGCCGTTAATATCTAAAAAATTTCTCCTTGTTAATGTAAGCCTGAGTCCAACCCTTTGATTAACAGCTCTGCAATTATCAAAACCCTGCATAGTCTTTTTAAAAGCGCCTGCAACTCCGCGAAATTTATCATTAACATCTTCAAGCCCGTCAAGACTTATCCCTACATAAACCACGCCTGAGTCTTTGACTCTCTGTGCAGTATCCCTGTCAATAAGCGTTCCGTTAGTAGATATTACAGGACGCACATTTTTCTTAGCGCCATATTCAAGGAGGGTAAAAAGATCATTCCTTACAAAAGGCTCTCCGCCTGAAAACAGTAGAGACGGGATTCCAAAATCCGAAAGCTCGTCAATCAATCTAAATGCTTCATTCGTTGTTAATTCATTTTCATATTTTCTATTATCAGAATCCGTATAGCAGTGAACGCATTTTAAATTACATGTACGTGTTGTATTCCATACAACAATCGGTCTTCTTTCGCTTGCTGATTTTTGCACCTGATGAGGCGAATTGCCGTGACAATCGGGACCTGATTCTTCCCCATATCTAAGACCGTCACCGGTTGATGATCCGGCGCAGTAAAGTTTTCCTATATCAATCATAATTTAACCTTTTCCATTCATTAAATTCTTCCGAAAAATATCTCACCCTCTTCTTCTTAAACTCTTTAATTGACGAGAGCACAAGAAAATCCTTAATACCGCTCTTATCGGACAGCTCGTCTATTACACTTTTAAGCTCTTCATCTGACTTTGCGTGTATCATTGCAAAGAGGGGATATTCCCATCTCCCGGGATGTATAGTTCTAAAATAAAGGTGCGATACGGATTTTGATTCTTTGAAACAATCCGTATTGGATAAATCATTGGGTTTCCACGCAGTCATTGCATTTGTCTTATACCCGGCGCTCCTGTGCTTTAGAACTGCAGCATATCTTCGCATAATCCCTGCAGCAATAAATTTAGAAAAATATGACAGCAGTTGTTCCTCATCGTGAAGCACTTTTCCGCTCTCTAAGATATTTTTAAAGGGATTTTTATCTATAGGGAGATCATTCTGCAATAGAAGAACCGCCTCTCTGCTCATCTCATCAAACGAATCAAAATTTAATCCTGCCTCTTTATGCGTTGTTACATTATCAAAATTATCTTTATTATCCTTATTATCTTTACTTTCAATATTAAGATATACTCCCAGCTTTAAAAGCTTTTCATTTCTTAAAATCAGAAAATCTAAAGCCGAAGACTTCGATGCAAGAATAGAAACCGTTTTATTAAAAGAATCTTTGTCCTCTTCCGCTAAGGTAAACCATATATTGTATCTATGGTCTCTTAAATAATTATGGCTAACGCCGGGGTGGGAGTTTATTATAGTTGCGGCTTCTTCAATCTTCTCTTTTGGAATTTCAAATGCAACAAGGCTGAGATAATATCCAAGCTTTTCACCTTCAAATATTCCCGATATATTTCTTATAACGCCCTTTTCTTTTAAATGTGTAAGCGTATCCAAAACTTCATCTTCGCTGCAGCCTGTATCATTACCTATCTCTAAAAAGGGTTTACCGACACAGGGGATACCTTTCTGTACCCTGTTTAAAATCAGAGCTTCTCTATCAGTGAATTCCGTCATGCTTAATCCCCGGTTTATATAAGCAGTATGGTTCCTCCCCTGTAAAGTCACCGCAGGCATAATAAGCTCTTGCTCTGCATCCGCCGCAAACACCTTTAAATTCGCATATTCCGCATTTACCTTTAAGGGTTTTAAAATCTCTAAGCATTAAAAAGAGATCGGATTTCTCCCAAATATCCGTAAATTGAGTTTTAAGGACATTTCCTGCCCCGACAGGAAGATATCCGCATGGTTGAACCTCGCCTATATTTGAAATAAAGCATACGCCCGTTCCTGCAAGACAACCCCTTGTCATTGCAGTCATACCGTCGGTTTCAAATGATAGAACACGCCCCTCCTCTTTTGCACGCTGTCTTATTATCCTGTAATAATGGGGAGCGCATGTTGCTTTAAATTCTATTCCAACCTGACGCGATCTTTCATAAAACCAGTTAAGAGCCTCTTCATATTTTTCGCCGGAGATCATATCGCTTTCGGCAAGTTCTATACCGCATCCGACCGGAACAAGCATAAATATATGAAGCGCAGATGCCTTTTCTTTAATGGCAAGGTTGAGTATTTCATCAATATAATCAACATTTCTCTTTGTTATAGTTGTATTAAATTGAAACTCAACTCCATAGTCTCTTAAAAGCCTTGCTCCGTTAAGCGCACCGTTAAATGCTCCATCGACTCCGCGGAAACTATCGTGACTTTTAGAATCTACTCCGTCAATTGAGATACTGACCCTTGCTATTTTAGATTCTTTAATTCTATCTGCAACACTTGAGTCAATGAGAGTCCCGTTTGTCGCAAGAGCGGTTCTTAAATTTTTGCCTGTTGCATATTTTGCAATGTCAAATATATCGTCTCTATATAACGGTTCACCGCCGGTAAGCACAAGTATTGGAGAATAATTAGACGAAATATTATCAATTATCGCTTTTATTTCATCAAATTTAAGTTCGCCTGCAAAGGAGTAATCCTCTGCTTCTGCGCGGCAATGGGCGCACTTCAGGTTACATTTCTTAGTAAGCTCCCAGAAAATTAATCTTGGGACATTTTTATGAATCATTTAGTAAAAATATCCTCCAGAAACTTTGTGTTCATCTTCAATTCGTCGGATTCCGATTCGGAGCTGCCGCTTATCTGCTTCTTTAAATTCATTATCGGATTATGAAGGGTTTTATTCATAATCTGGAAAGTAAGTTCTTCGATCAATCTAAAATCATTATCCGATAAATGTTTCAATTTTTTATTTTTATACTTTTTTAATTCATTCTCTCTTATTTCATTAAACTTATTCTTTATAACTGCTATAGTAGGGGTTATTAAGAGCTCATCATTCCGGCTAATAAATTCATCAATATCTTCATCTATAATAGAATTTGCTTTTTCAATTTCCTTCATTCTTCCTCTCATGTTGGTATCTGCTATACTCTTTAGATTGTCTATATTATAAAGATATACATTTTCAGTCTCGGTTACAGACGGCTCTATGTTACGCGGTACTGCAATATCAATAAGACAAATCGGTTTCCCCTCTCTTTCAAACATAATATTTTTTATATCGGAGCCTGTTATAACATGGTGCGGAGCTGTTACCGACGAGATTACAATATCAACATCGGATAAAGCCTGATCAATCCTTGTAATATTTATTATTTCAGCCTTATAGTCTATATCCATACATATTCGTTCGGCGCTCTCAATAGTCCTGTTGGCTATAATAATTTTCCGAAGATTCTCTTTGACTAAGTATTTAAGAATTAATTCCCCCATCTCGCCTGCCCCAATCAGAAGCGCGCTTCTTGAAGATATATCCGAAAAAATACTCTTTGCCTTCTCAACAGCAATGGATGCTATAGAAAGCGGATTTTTTGAAATATCTGTTTTAGTTCTAACCCTTTTTGAAGTAGCAAACGCCCTGTGGAAAAGGCGGTTCATTATAATTCCCGTAGTACCGCACTCAACAGCCCTTCTGTAAGATTCTTTGATCTGTCCAACAATTTCATTTTCACCAATCACCATTGAATCTAAAGAGGAAGATACCGAAAAGAGATGTTTAACGGCATCAATCCCGAATTTTGCATATACTGAGCTCATAAACTGTTCATGAGGAAATTTAGTATAATATTCCATCAATCTTTTAATGTTTTCAACTACAGATTCACTGTCTTCCGCCGTCATATAGACTTCAACCCTGTTGCATGTTGAGACATAAACAGATTCATGGGCGCCTGCCTCGGAAAGTCTATCATAAAAGGCTGATAGTTGTGTCTGAGGAAGAGAAAAAAGTTCTCTTGTCTCAACAGGAGCTGTTTTATGATTTAATCCAATTACAATTAAATTACCAAAATTTAAATTAGTTCTGTTTTTGTTATTCATCTATACAATACCGATATAATATAAAAATTGAATGTTTTGGGCTGTCTAATTAGTTACATTATATTATATATATTTAATTTATTTCTGATTATTAAATTGATAGTAAAAAAAACAAGCAAAATTAATATGAGATATAAAAGCTTGTATTATAAAACCACAGAATCCGTTAAAAAGCTGTTTTTTACTATGAACAAAAAAATTTTTTTATACTTGAATATTTATCTGTTAAAATATCTAATATCAATAGACAACTTAGAATAAATTCTTTATGATAAAAAATAAAGCAAAAATATAATGCTTATATGACTTTGTATTCATCTTTTCAATTGTTATTATCATAAGGGTACAGAGGTTTGTTAGTGAAAAAATGTATAATTATTGATGATTCAAAATTCATGAGAAAAATAATCGCTGAAACACTAATAGAAAGCGGTTATTCAATCGCCGGTGAAGCAGATAATGGCCAAGATGGTATAAATTTGTATGAAAATATAAAGCCGGATTTTGTTACTATGGATATTACAATGGCAGGAAAAGATGGAATAACAGCTATAAAAGAGATTAAACAAAAATTTCCCGAATCAAAAATAGTAGTCATATCTGCGCTTAGTGAGAATACAATTAAAAATAATGATAAAAATATTGAAGCTGATGCTTTCATTACAAAACCATTTGAAAAGAAGGAGCTAATAGCTCTTGTTGATAAACTTTTGTCTTAGAGTCTAACAATGGCTGAAAAATTTATAAGGCTATACACTGCTGATAGTTCTCCTGACTGTGCATACCTTTTGAATAATGGTAAAGTTTTTCTATATGATTCCACCATGGACAAATATATCATTAAAGGGCAGAATCTGATTATTGGTTCAACAGAACTAATTATGAACAAACTGCTTAATTATGAAACTTTACGAATTGAAACAGCTGTTGCATCTGAAGATTCCATAATAAAAAAAATTCCTACTGATAAGTTTCTATCCGCATTAAATACTTTTTCTTTTCTTATAAATACTGCAACTGTACTGGCAAAACAGGTTATGCTCACAAGTAAAATACTAAATAAAAATATTGAAGTGCTAAAAGGGAAAGATAAGCAATTCCGTGAGCTGGCAATAAAGTATTACATAGGAGTATTTAGGCTTAATCAGGAATATGAAAAAAGAAAACTGCCATGGTTAAGCGACATATTAAAAAAAAATCTTAATTCTTTAAATTACAAAAAAGGAGAGGCTTTTTATAGGTCTCAAGACTCTATAACTATTGAAGCATCACATCACCTGTCCGACAAAATGGTAGAATATCCCCGCGGATCAATTATATGCAAAGAGAATACCGAAGGTGAAGAGATGTATATACTTGAAAGCGGATCAATTGATGTTGAAATTGGCGGGAACATAGTAGCTACAATAGAAAAAAAAGGATCTGTAATCGGAGAGATGGCTTTACTCCTTAATGAGAAGAGAACTGCAACTTTGAAGTCTAAAAATAATGTTGTCATAACAATTATTAAAAAGAAAGAGCTAAAAGAGATATGTGAAAGACAGACCGATTTTATGAAGAGTATTGCAGTCTCTCTTGCTCAAAAGCATTATTATAATATAATTAATATAAATGCTATTAACAAATCACTTATAGAAAATCACATTGATAATATAACAGATGATAAAACCGTTACACAAATTGAGAAACTTCAGGAGAGTTTATACAAACTCAAGAATGAACTTGATGATGTCATCTATAAAAAAAGAGCAGAGTTTCTCAAGCCTATTACAGATGAACTGTAATAGGCTTGTAATCCTCACATTAAATCTTTATAGTTTTTAGCCAATTCAGTTCAGCTTTAAGATGATGCTCAAGATATGTAATTATATATTTGTATGAGTTATCATCTGCGCCTTTTTCAAGCTTCTCTTTAATACTGTCTAATTTCTCTTTTATCAAAGAAGTTCTTTCATCAAGAAATTGTTCTTTTTGTTCGTCAGAAAGATTTTCAAAAAACATGAGCGCTATATCCACATCAAAGTGAATGAAATTAGCATCAAAATATTGTTTCAAAAGTTTCTTATAATGCTTTTTCCCTGCCGGAAGTATCTCATAAACATATCTTTCCGGATTACCGCTCTCTTTTTCAGTTCCTACTCTCTTAACCCAACCATTTTCAACGGACTTCTTTATAGCATAATATATAGAACCAAATTTTATATCTACATAATCCTCAAGCTGTTCTACAATTTTCTTCTTAATTTCATAACCATAAAGATTTTCGTTCATAAGAAGCCCTAAAATAGTAATATCAATTTTCATTTCCCCACCTCTTAATTAATCAAAATATAATTTTATTTATTATTAATATACAAAAAAATATAAAAAATCCAATAATGAATAATTTTTTTAAAAATTAACTCATTATAGACATTCCATTAATAAATCTTGTTTTTTATAATGAAATGTCATTTTCATATTTTTTGCTCCATAAAACTTGTAATTAAAACAATTCTTGTATATTATGTTTGTTTAGAATATATTTTGTTAATAAAATTTTATCATTAAAATAATTTTTTATATGTTTTTTTAGGATATATTTTATAATAACCTCTAAATTAAGCATAATTTGATTAAAAAAATTCAAAAACTCTACTATACAGCAATTGTTGCTTAAATTAATACATTTAACTATAAACATCTTGATGAAATTGTAAACTCTTTTTTAATCTTTTAATACCCAAACAATTCATTATATAGATTTTTAATAAAGCAGTAATTTACTGACTAATATACCCTACTACAAATTTATTCCATTTTAAATAATCCCATTTCTCAAGCAATAAAATTATTATAAATTTTTTTATTTTTTTTATATTAGTTAAGAAAAATTCGTTGTAACATCAAATTTTTATATATATCCTTCTTTTTAAAATATGGAGAATAACATGAATATTAATAATACACTACATAAGCTTAAGTCAGGCGAAAAGGTCCAACTTGTGGCATTAGGCGATTCATTGACTTATGGCTGGATGACTCAATACGGTTTTTTAGATTATTTAGAAATTTTGATTAAAAAAAAGTATCCTAACTCTCAATTATTTATTTTCAATAAAGGTGTTCCGGGCGACACAGCTACGGATGGGCTTCATAGAGTAGAAAGAGATGTCATAAAATTATCCCCTGACCTTGTATTTATTCAATTTGCCCTCAATGATGCTTATTCCGGTTTCTCTGCTAATGACTTTCAAAAAAATATTGAATCAATAATAGTTAAAATTAAAAACAGATTAAATCCCGAAATTGCGCTTTTGACATCCGTAGCAATACAAGATAAGAATATGAATAAGGTTGCAAAAGAATTTTACATGAAAATATCTCAAAGCGGAGAAAAATATAATCTGCCGGTAATTACTGTTCATGAGTATTGGGAGGAAAAAATATCTTCCGGTATAAAACATTCGCAATTAGTTCAATACGACGGCGTTCATCCTACTGAAAAAGGATATGAATTAATGGCAGAAGCCGTCTTTGAATTATTTTGATTATTTATGCTTAAACAGGTTATATTGTCTTCCGCTCAAGCGTTGTTTTGATAAAATCTGCCATATCTTCGAAGCCGATATAATTCAAATCACAACCAGAAACCCTCAGCGTAAGTATCTCCTATAGTACTCTCCTCTGTCGATTCTCTTAACTCTTCTGCGATGATTACCGTATATTTAGTATCATAAGTGTCTATAGGAGTAAAGGTAACACCGCAAGCTTGGCATATATAATTGTGATAATCATTCCCGGTCTGGCTGCAATTTGAGTCATCGTTGACAAAGGAGATATTTATGCTGCAGTACACCACCCTTTGCGCTTTCCCATTCATGTCGTACCATACATACTCATATACGTTTTTGTCAACATTGACATAAAATTGTTCCGCAACATTTATATATTCATCCTGAGGAGCTCCCAATAGAAAAACAACTGCTATCACTGCCATCGCAAAAATCCACCCGGCAGTAAAAAGCTTTATCATTCTGTTACGTTTAAGAAAAGTATTCATAACCTTACCTCTGTTTATATTTTTCTGCCAATTCATGAAAATCTTTATGTGCGTTTTTTATATATTATTGAATATAACAGAGTAAGACCTTGAATAAAAAAAAGAGAATCGCAAAATACACCCTAAATGAACAATTTCAGCGACATATAAAAAACGCCCTCCTGTCATTATAAAACGAGGCTTTTGCCAAACGCAATTTTATCTTTACAATATAGGAACTGCATGACAGGAACTTGCGGCTGAGGATTATAAACTTAGTTATACCAGCTTTCGCTCCACTGCAATCCGGATAAGATCTGCCAGATTTTCGGCGCCGAGCTTAGAATATATGTTGTTGATAACCATTTTTACCGTGTTAACCGAAAGACTGCGAGCGACTGCTATTTCAGTACGCGAAAGTCCGTGGCAAATGTCCGTGAGGATTTCAAGTTCCCGCTGAGAAAAGGAAATATCATCCTTAATGCGGTTAGCCTGTTTATAGATTGCAATGATATGAGACTGGTATTTAGCATAGGAGGCGGACTTGCGGTTGATTTCTACTAACCAAGACTTAGGAATCTTGCAGCCGGAATCTTTAAGCGCAGAGGCAGTCAGCGTGCGCATACCTTTGCCTAACTCGGTAAAGGGTATCTGAATGCTGTTGGGCAATGCTGTTTCATAGGCTTCCGTTAAAATAGCAAAAGCCTCTGTCTTATTCTTCAATTTGTAATGCACGCAGGCTTCCATAGCCAGCATTTCCACACGGCCAAACAGAATCGATTCACGATGTTTTAACTCTTGCATATAGGCCAGTAGCAGCGGATAACTTTTGGTTATGTAACAATAACGCGCTTTCACCTGATTTCCAAAATTTTCAATAAAATATGGATGTCCATAATGCGTAAACTTTTCTTTCAACCAGTCTGGGACCATCTCAAGCATATTAAGAACACAGTAATACCAACCCATAGCGATGTCGAAAGTGACGAAGCGGATTGTATAATCACTTTCATCTAATTGAGTTTCTATGTCTTTCACTGCCTGTTCGGCTTTCAGGTAATCTCCCTGCGCAACTGCGAGCCGCAGCATATAGAATAACGCCCTGTGAGCAATATCAAATTGTCTATGTTTCCGCGCAAATTCCAAAGAACGGACGACAAAATGTTCTGCAGCGCGAATATCGCCTTGATAGAACTTGAGTTCGCCTTTAGCCAAATCATCAATTCCTGCCATCGTTCCTTTCATGCAATGTGACGCATGATGCATAGAACGGGTCAAGGCATCGATATGCTCTTGCAGTGCGCCCTTTTCGGAAGAACCCGCCTGACTGACCCACGGACCGACTTGATGATTTGCCAGCTGACCCGGATCGGTGCCGGGAGATATTGTCAGGCAGTAATCCTGCTTGGCAAAATATAAATCAAAGTCGTAGCGGTGGTCTATTGTACACATGAGCATCCGAGCAAAGCCCCAGCAATAATATATACCCCCAAGTGTACGATTGCGAAAAACATTATCTATTGGCAGCTTCTGGTATTTCTCCTCGTAATATTCCATCAGCTTAACTGCTTTATCCAAAGTACCCAGACAAACGACTGCGCGCACATGCATCGCAGCGAGGAAGTCCACGCTGTCAAACGCCTCTTCAGGTGTTCTGCTGAAAATATCTGCCGCATAGCACGCGATGTCATACGGCACCTGCGTAGGCAGTTCAAAAAAAATAGCCACAATAGATTCATAGTCGCCCACTTTTTCATAATAGCCCATAGCATCGACCTTAAAACCGTTCTTGTTGCACCAATCAGCGCCAATAATATAAGTTTCCCTCTTTTGTTCCTCTGTCAGGAGTTTTTGCTTTTGGCAAAGAAATTCTAAAAACAGATGATGAATCAAATAGGCGTTTATTTGACTGTCGCGCCGCACATAGGAGTTTTGGCGCTCGAGCTCGATGATCAGTTCCTTGTCACCATTAGACAAAAGAGATATCAGGTCAACGGACAGATGATCTATCAGGGAAAGGCGAATCAAGAATGATTGAAGGCGATCCGATATCCCGTTCCAGATTTCCGATTCCATCAGCTTAAATATATTCGTCTTCATAGCGTTGCGCAGATAACCGCTGTAGCCGGGCGCTTTTTGATAAGACCGCATGATGAGATTAATCGCAAATGCCCAACCTCCAGTATCCTGCATAATCTCGCGCAGAGTGTCAGAGCGGAGTGGAATTTTCTGTCTGCGAAAATATTGAGCGAGTTCCGGCTCGATGAAGCACAGATCGTTTTCGCTTATACTGAACACACGTCCTTTGGACATCAAACCTGTTACATTGATTTGTGGAAGAGCGCGGGAAATCAGAAACACAGATGATGTTACATCCATTCGTTTGGTGATAAAATACTCCACAAGGTGAAGTACGGATTGGTTCTCTATGAGGTGAAAATCGTCAAATACTAATATATGTTGTTTCTCTTCCACATGCTTGTGCATAACTGAAAAAAACTGACTAAATTTGTCGTCAGTGTCAGGAAAGCCGAGCTTAACAATCGCTTGAGCAAACGGCTTGTTGAGCTGCGCAATAGTATGGGAAAAATGCTCCCAAAAACGCGTGGGTATATTATCACGTTCAGAAAGCTGTACCCACGCAGTAGTTACCCCATACTCCCGTATAAAATCACGAACAGCGCTTGTTTTACCATAGCCTGCTCCGGCGCACACCATGACTAACGGACATTTCACAGCTTCCTTAAACAACTGGTTTAACCGCTGGCGCTCAAAATGGAACAAAATGTTTGAATCATAGCTCAATTGATTCATTGAATCCATAATATTACACCACCTCCTCCTAAAGGCTAAGTCGGTTTCATTGCTCTGTCGTCTTCAACGGCGTGTGTTTTAAAGATCATATCAAACCTGAACCTGAGTAATTCATTTTTTATAAAACAGATCAATATCTGCATTCATAATCTTTTCTTCCGTGGAAAGTTTTTTCATCAAGACAAACGCCTTATCTATTACTAACAAACGCATATTATTTTATCAATAAAATTTTGAAAATAAAGTCTAAAATCAAAAAAATATATAATCAATTTAATATTATAATTTATCTATAAAAAATTTTAAAATCGATAATATATACTGTGTACCGTTTATAATATACATATTGACAAAATTAACAATATTTTTAATACTTTAAATTATACTGCATATTAGTATTAAAAATTTAGATGAATAATCATGAACCATGAAATTGTAAAAATATTTTTCCTTCATAAAAAAATTCTTTTCCCTCATTGTACTGCCAGTATATACTTAAGACACTCTTCATTTTCAAATAATCTAAAAAAGGGGGATAAGATATTAGCTTTCCCAATTAAAAATCTATTTGATATTCTTTTATTAAAAATGCGCGTTGCAACTCTTGCCGAGATAATGGAAGTAAGAGATGATAATGAAAAAGTTATTCTTCATCTAAAAGGGATTACAAGGGCGCGTATAAAAAAATTTAGAGGTATGCATGAAGCTTTCTTCGAGATACGCAGCTCTAAAATTGATAATTCAAATCAAGAATTATTAAAGGAATTAAGAAAAAAGGCTCAAGAACTTGTCTTTCTCATAAATGTTCAGGAATCTGACAGGTTAATTGAGCTTATGAACTTTTTATTTGGACTTGATCAGATAACAGATTTTATAGCAAACTATTTTATTCTTGATTATAAATTGAAAAAAGATTTACTTAATAGTACGGATATAAAAAAAAGAACAAATAAACTTTTAATAAAGTTAAACCAACTTATAAAAAAGATGGAGTAATCAAAGTATGAAAAAAGATACAAGAGAAAAAAATGTATATTACTCTATAAACTGGTCACGACTCTTTGCATATGATAAATATGAAGCAAGGAGGGTATTGCCCGAACTGCCGGGGATAATATGGATACAGAATAAAATTGAAAGAAGAATGGAAACATCCCTGTTTTATGCATGTTGGAGAGATGGACTTAGGGTTGGTTTTTCCAAACTGATGGACGATCTTATATTAAAACACAATGACATCAGAGAAAAGCTAATTCAATATGATATGTTTTACAAATATTGCGTCATTGATACAAATCCCAAAGATATTCGTGATGTCATGTTTTGGCTTATTAAAGAATATAAACCAATACTAAATGATAATAAGGATTTTCAAGATTCAAAACGTTACATGAATATCTTTGTAAAAGAGATTGAAGATAAGGCATAATCCTGTTCAATACTGTCATGATGCAAGCAGCAGATCATCAGAAGTATATATGTGACTTACATTCTGTTTAATAGCAAAAAATTCCAATACATATTTAAATCTTGCGCAAGCGTCAAGCGGAATAGAGAGAGAAATATCTGATTGCTGCGAAAACTGTTGAATCATCTTTACATTTAAGGCTTTCTTTTCAGAATAAACAAAAATATCCTTTTGAAAGAGCTTAAAGGTATCATAAACCGATTTTATTATAGATTCGGATTCAATTAAATTTGCTATATAAAGATTAGTATCCGAATTATGTATATTTCTGGAAAAAAATTTAAGTATTCGTAAGACTATCTCCGGATATAAATATTCATTTATCAGCTTTATTATTTTTTCCTCAAGCTCTTTGTCATACATCCTTTTTGTAGGATAAGCCATATTAATAACATAAAATGAACCTGCCTGGATTCTGGAAAAAGCGAATTCAAGGAATCGGTCTATAGCGTCTTTTCTCTTGAAATGCTGTTCCACAAAAGTTGATTCAATGAGTTTATCAGCTACATCTTCAAGACTTTCATTCTTGATTATTTTTTCAAAATTTATTAACTGACTTTTTTCCAGATTAATATTCTCAAGAATATCACTCTTAATAATTTTTTTCATCAATCCTCCATGATTAAAAAGACATTTGGATACCGGCTTGAACTTCCTTTTTCAGATCATCTCTTCTATTATACTCATTTGCACTTCTTATAGATCCAACAATTGAATAATTATAAAATGAAAATTCAATCACTGAAAAAAATATCATCTGTAATTTATTGTCCCTCTTATAGCCGTCATATATGCCAAAAATCAAAGCAACATTTGAAAGAAATGACAAAATCCCCAATTTATATTTTTCAGTGTAGAAATATCCTGCTCCGGGTATTAGCGCTGAGGATATTCCTGCTATGTATAAACTCTTTCTTTGCCTGTTTTTACCTTGCAATAATATAGATGATAATTCACTTCCCTTTTGCGTTAATCTCCATTCGGGAGAAATTTTACCGTATTCTTCCAACTGTATATCTGCTTCATCATAATTTTCGGCAAATGTATATATAAGTGATAAATTAATTATCGCATCTTCATAAAATCTCCCATCAGGATATACATATTTATATTCTAAAAAATTTTTTGCTGCAAAATTATATGAACCTGCTTCAAATCTGATAAGTCCCGAATAAAAGAGCGCAGTTTCACCTTCATTCAAATTTAAAAATCTATGGTAACACTCCATGAATATATTTAATGCTTTTTCTCTATCTCCGCCCTTATAATAAGATTTACCCATAATGAGCATACTCTTTGGAAATAAACTTCCATCAGGATATAGAAATTGGTACCTCATAGATTCTGTTATTGCGTTATAGTATTCAAAATTATTATAGTGGCACTCTGCAAGATCAACTAAGCCCTTTTCCGATGAAAATGCAGATTTGGATAAGTAAACTAAAAATAGAAAAATCAATAACCTCTTCAATAGAATACTCTCTCAATATCAATATATTCTCCGGGATTATATTGACCATATTGTGAAGTTATACTTTTATATCTATCTTGCAGCGTTTTATAATTTCCTTTTTCGGCAGCATTATAAGCGCTATAAATATTCCCTCCATAAAACAGACCTGAGAAAAAAAACAGAGTATAAGAAACGCCTTTGTGTCCCTTCTCATACATATACAATCCCCCTGCAGCGCATGCAGCAACAGATAAAAATGATATTATCCCATCAATATAATAACCCGAATAGATTTGACCGGAACCCGGTATTATTGCAGACATAATGGCAGAACATTCTTTAGATTTCAAACCTGCTTTATTATATAGTTCCAACGCCTCTCTTAATTTTACAAAATTTAAATCATCACTTATCAGTAGCTCAGACTTATAAATCTCATCTTTTATATTAGCGCTGTCTCCCAGCAGGGTAAGAGGTTCGACTCTTCTGAGAAACATGGTAAATACTAAATCTTTTGGAAGTTTATTATACTCAATATCTTTTAATATTTCGCAGCTTTCATGATACATGCCTTTTTTAAAATAAGAACCTGATATAAGGAAGAGCGAGTTATAACGCATCTCATCTGATGAAAGATCTACTTTGTAATTAAATATTACAGTTGAATACTGTTCTGCCAAATAATAATTTATATATTTAAAATATTCAAGCTCGGAATTTCTTTCGGTAAATTGCAGCTTCCCTATCTCTGCAATACAATCAAAATACCTCTCGCTTCTATATAACTCCTTTATAAACTTAATTTCATTTTTATTGAAATTTTTATTTTTATCAGCAAACAGGTTAATTGAAATAAGCAAAAAGAGAAAAAAGCTAATGCCCCTTATCATTTAGAAAAGACCTCATCAGGCACAGGATCTTTTTCAGGTGGATAAAACGGGTTACATCTTAAAAGTCTGTCACCTGCTAAAAACGAACCCATTAATGCGCCGTGTTTTTCAACCGCCATTCTGCCATAAGCGCTGCATGTGGGTATATGTCTGCATTTAGGACCGTTTTGAGGCGAGATTACAATCTGAAAAAATCTGATCATAAAATAAGCTCCGCCCTGTGCTCCATTTAAAACATATTGGTTACTCTTACTTTTAATATCCTTTTGATATAGTTCATCGCCGACTTTAATATTTGAATTCCAAGGATGAAATTCACCATACAGGTCAACCATGAAAAAAAGAATTATAATAACTAAATATCTTTTAAGTTGATTCATATTTTTTACTTAAAATTTAAATTAATCCTTAATTTATAGATGCTCAATTTAGTTAAAATATATGAACAGTTTTAGTCAAATATATAATTAAAACTTTCATTTAAAAACATCATGTTTTAACTCTTTTTTAATGAAAAATACTTGCCATTTTTAGTTAAAGATTACAACATTGTTAATCTGAATAGTCAATTAAATATTGCTGAAAATTGCAATAATTACCTTCCCTTAGTGAGGACTGTTTTAGATGAATCAGGAAAAAAAATTAGAAAAAATTCTGGAGTGCGCTCTCTCGGAAGAATTAGCCGAATATGAGCAACTCCTAAAAGTGCTGAAGAAAAATTTGCCTTTCTTTGGCAGGACAAAAAGGATAGCTGCTGCACTGCTTAAAGAACTTTTTGGAGACATTTCAAAACTTGACATTAATAATAGTAAGCTATTTAGCAAGACCGAATCCGGCAAAATTATTTTTGAGGATATAAAAGACGGTCGCGCCCGCCTATTTATTAATGTCGGCAAAAATCAGAATATTTCTACCGGAGACTTAATTCGTGAGATTGTAAAAAAATCAGGAATTGATGGAAAGACTATTGGTAAAATTGACATCCATTCTACTTATGCCTTTTTTGAAGTACCTGAACAATATGCAGAACTTGTTCTGCATTCATTTGAAGGTGCAAGGATAAGAGGAATTCCTGTTGTTGTAGAGCCGGCGAAAAAAAAGACTAAAACTAAATGAGTTTAGAATCGTGTCCAATATGTAAAATAAACTCAAATATAAGGATAAGCGCAGATCTTTATAAATGCAGTCTATGCAATTTAATATTTAATATTAATTTTAAATCCCTGTCTTATAACAGGGATTATTTTATTACGGAATATGAAAGCCAATATGGAAAAACCTATATAGATGATTTTGAAAATATATACGGATCGTCTAAAGTTCGCCTTAAAAAAATATTGAAACTCATAGAAAATAAAAATGATCTATCAATTCTTGACATAGGGAGCGCTGCCGGTTTTTTTCTTAAAGCGGCAAAAGATTACGGCATAAAAAAACTTAAAGGGATAGAAATATCACATTTTGCATCCGAATATTGTAAAACAAATTTTTTCATAGATATAATTGTATCTTCATTTGAGGATATAGAGACCGACGAAAAATTTGATATTATCACATCGTGGTTCTTTATTGAACATCTGCCGGAACCCTTAGACGGACTAAAAAAAATTTACAATATGCTTAATAAAGGCGGAGTTTTTGCCATGTCCGTACCCTCCTTTTTTGGACCCATGTTCTGTTTTTCAAAAAATCAATGGATTGCATCACATCCAAAAGATCATACGATTGATTTATCGCCGTGTTCTGCTAAAAAGATTTTAAAAACTATAGGTTTTAAAAAAATTAAGATAAAAATCTGCGGCTACCATCCCGAAAGGGTTGTAAGAAGGGATAGTATATTCTTTAGACCTTTTGAAGCTCTATACAGGCTGTTTTCATATATTACGAAATTCTCAGATACGATTGAAATTTATGCTGTGAAATAAAGATTTTTTGCGCTTTGCATTTTACATCATTTTTTATTTAGATAGAACTTTATATATTTCACTTATCTTGCGTTTCCATTCGCTGACTAATTGTTTTGGTTTTCTGGGAATAGCGTTGGTTCCATTAGACAAGACCCATCTCAATACCTTGTCGAATTGCGTACTGGTAAATTCAATGGTAACTCCGCCTTTGATCTCGGTTATTTTTTGATCATCAGCCCATTGGCGTTCTGCTGCAAATATCGCAGCATCGTCATAGCAGTCTATGGCAAACTTGTATTTTTCATCTCCTACATAAACTCCAAAATAACTTTCACCAACAATGTCTGTATCACTAAAATTCTTCGGGAGAGGAAAAGCCTCTTTTTGAAGTGCAACATTTCGCATCCGAGAAAGAGCAAATATACGCATAGCCTTGCGCTCCTCTGCAAAACCGTAGAGATACCATACTCCTGAATCAAACAAAAGCTGATATGGGTGGACGCGCCGATCTTGATAATCCTTATCCATGATTCCTTTGTATTCAAAGGTAATGACGTTATTCTTCTTCAACCCGTTTACTATAATATTCCAAATTTCAGGTTTCACTTTAACTGAGGCAATTTTGGGAACAACAATTCGATTTTCCAACCAGTCTGTGTTTCTGTCATTAGCGAGTGGAGCGGTAATGCACTCTAACAAATGATTGGCTGCATCGTAAATGGGCGTTTCACAATACAGGGAAAGAATACTTGTAGCCATGCTCAAAGCTAAAATATCCTCGACGCTGCTAAAACCCGCAGGGAGCCTATATAGTTTTTCTGTATAATAATATCCTTTCTTAAACGTGTCATATTCAATCGGCGCAAGAAGCTGATCACGCATAAACTCAATATCCCGGCTGATAGTTGCAACGCTCATTTCAAGCTTTTTAGCCAAATACTTTGAATTAGGATACTTGCCGGAGGCAATTTCACTATCAATCATGTAAATCCTCGGCAGCGCAATTTTAGGCAGAGATGTTTTTGGTTTTTCTGTTTTCATGGGTTTATTGTAGTTTTCATAGAATGATAGAGTCAACAAAATTTCTCATTATCCACCCAAAGTCCTTACCTTAACATTTACTTTTTCCAGCAATTTATTCAATGGCATTCTTGTATTTTTACCGCTCTTTTTATCTAAAGAAGAAACAATCTCTCTTGCGCAAAGATTAATAATTTTTCCGCAAGTCTCGGCGTCTGCCAATGCATTATGGGCATTATAAATTATATTTAATCGAGCTGCCAAATTACTTAAGGAATGCGATCGACAAACAGGCCATACCTTTTTCGATAATTTACAGGAACAAAAATACGAAACAGCCGGAACAGGTACATCATAGTATTTAAGTGTTGAGCGCAACACCCTCATATCAAACGCGGCATTATGCGCCGCAAGAATCGTCGTACCTATAAATTCTTCTACTTCATGCTCCCAGATGTATTTAAAATCCGGCGCATCTTTTACGTCCGTGAGTACAAGACCATGGATAGCCGTAAAATCCGGGCGTATATACAGTTTTGGAGGCCTAATGAGCGAATAATATGACCCAATAGGCTTGTAATTGTGATATTTTACAAGACCAATTGAAATTGCACTATCAGGCGAATACGTGGCAGTCTCAAAATCAATGGCTATAAAATCATTCATGAAATAAACCCCATTCTTTTTGCGAAATTGAAACCATTTTTAATTTCGTCTTCACAATATCGAAACAGAGTATCCATAGAAAGATTTTCTCCGTTTAAAATTGCGTCAACATTTATTTTGCGAAACACATTTTCGATTTGACCTCCGGACAATTCAAACTTAGCCGATAATTCTTCAGCCTTGTCTTCGGGTAAATCCATAAGCAAAGATGTCCAAATACCCTTGCGGCTCTCTATGCCCGGTTTATCAAAAGTAATTTTATACAGAAAACGGCGTTCAAATGCCTTATCCATGTTCTGCAATAAATTAGTTGTAGCAATCAATATACCTGAAAGATTTTCCATTTCTTGCAGAATTATATTCTGAATAGTGTTTTCTGTCTGATCAATAGCCCGGTTTGAATCATTAAATTCTTTTCGTTTACCAATAACAGCATCAGCTTCATTGAACAAGAGGATGGGCGCAATTTCTGAATTTTCTACTATACTTCGATAGTTATCGAAGATTGCTTTTATCTGTTTTTCACTTTCTCCATACCACATACTTTTTGTTTGAGCGATATCGACCATCATTACGTGGCGTTTTGTTTCGCGGGCAATTTGATAGGCTGTCTCGGTTTTTCCAGTTCCGGCCCCGCCTGAAAACAGACAGGCAAAACCTTTTCTCATGCCTTTAAGCTCTAATCTGTCCTGGATTTTACGGTAGTTTTCTTCTTGTAAAAGAGAAGTAAGTTGTTGAATTTCCCCTGTTTCTTTGGGGTTGTAGAACATTTTCTTTGGCTTGATAGAATCATACAAAGTGAGATTTTTCTTGTAATTCCTATTCCTTTTACTATCCAATTCAGACAGCAACTCTTTTTTTGCCCTATCCGACAATTTCCAAGCATCAGATTTTGCAAAAATATCGTCATTATTAAAATCAATAAGTTTGCTTTCCATTAAAGGATGATATCCGCCGGTAAGCATTCTTTCAATATCCCTGATTTTCGATTTATCTTCGTACAAAAACTCAATATCATAGATTCTAATTCTATCATCGGAATTGTTGCCGGACGAATGACAAAAATATATAAGCAGAATCAGGATGTCTTCATCAAAGCTATAATTCATTATTTTTTTGCAGAACAAAAGGTGCATATTCAGACTAATAAGATTCAGCAATTCAATAGTAAGAGCTCCAACGTTTAAATCATCTTGTTCTCTTTCATCAAAAAGTTCATCAATAACCGTGAAAAATTCGTAAATACTCAAGTTTTCTATTTTCTTCGGTCTAAACTCATTAAATTTTCTAAGTGAATCTAAGACATCACGATGAATCCAAAATGAGATGCCGTTGTTATTCCTGTAATTCCAGCTTCTATGCCTGCTCCTTTTCCCATTACGGAATCGGATTAATCTTTTCTTTTCCAACTCTTCACATTCATCTAAGTATTTGATTATTCTAACCTGACTGCATTTTATGTTTTCTGCCATATCATTTATGCTAATATAATTATTGTAGCTTTTTTCAATAAAATGAGAAAACAGCACTGCCTGCAGATGGCTTATGCCAAGTTTTGCAGTAACATAATCAAAATGCCCTTTCCCCTTGGCAAAACACTCATCAATACCAAACTCTTTGGAAATCTCAATAATTTTTTCGATATGATCTAAAATGCACATATCATCAATAATGTCTTCTTTTACACTATCAGACACATCATTGCAGTATTGTTCGGCTTGTTCTATCACTTCAATAATTTGTAATAAGATTTCTGTTTCCATATTTTACCTCTTATTTCTTTTTATTTATATTTCTTTCAACACTATTAATACCTGATAAATTCACCGTTGTACCAAAAAAACATTAACCTTTATGGCAAAATATATTATCATATATGTCATAGAATGATAGAGTAAAAATTTTTTGATTTTTTTTAATTTCTTTTATACATCTTTCCTTTTGAGAATAGTCCAATAAATATTTCACAGCATTATCTTTATCTGCAAAAATTACTTAATAATCCTCTTTTTTCAATGCTCAGCGCACAACGCACAATGATTACCACAAAAAACCTCACTTTGAGGGTTGAACATTATGTACTGACCAAAGTATAAAACGAGACTGTTGAAAAAATAAAATTTGTCAGGATTGAAAAATAATTTGCATAAAAAGCAGAGCATATTTAGAGAGAACAGATTATGGC
>WRGT01000063.1 GCA_009787025.1 Spirochaetota bacterium | reverse complement strand
TTTATTTCGGCAGTGGCTCTGTTATGCAAAAAAAGATTCATTCGGGCAAGTCCCGCGGTTGTTATATCTTTTTCCTGTCCGTAAATAGCAACTTCAAAAGGCGCGGCTTCGGCAGTACGAATTAACAGCGAAGCCGAACCGCACGCAGGATCGTAAAGTGTAATATCTTCGGCTTTTCTTTTTGCATTTTTTATTCCGACAACATTGGCAATTATACGCGACACTTCCGCGGGCGTGTAGTATTGCCCCTTACTCTTGCCGCTCTCCGTGGCAAAGTTCCGCATAAGGTATTCGTAAGCATCGCCGATGATGTCGTCGCCGTCGGCGCGGTTGCGGCTTAAGTCGGGTAATTGGTCGCGGAAAATGGCGAGTAACTCTCCAAGCTTATCGACCATTTCCTGCCCTTTGCCGAGTTTTCCCTCGTCATTAAAGTGGGCGTTATCAATGACACCGCGAAGATTATTCGCCTCCGCAAGTTTAGCGATAACCTTGTCCATTTTTTCTCCGATGTTTTTATCACCGATAAGGGCAAGCATATCGTCAAAGCCGCCGCCTTTGGGAACATTAATATCGCCATAGGCAACCCCTTTGAACTTGTCCGAAACATACTTCACGAACAGCAGGGTTAGTATATAATCCTTGTATTGCGAACTATCCATACCGCCGCGCAGGCTGTCGCAGCTTGCCCAAAGGCTTGAGTATAGCTCGCTTTTCTTAACTGCCATTTAAGTCTTCCCTCCGATGGCTTTTTACACTATTCTTCGCATATTTCGCCTTTGTGTCAATCAGCTTTAGTATATCTTCAAGCCGAACCATTATTTCACTCTTCCGGTTCATCTTTACCCAATAAAAAGGCCCTTAAATTCTCTTAATTTATGTTCACTCAATTGCTTGTCAATCAACTTTAATGACAATTCATGTCAATGTATCGTAAAATCCCAATGTTACTCTTCCCTTTACTCATACGGATATCCTTTCATTTATATGATTAAGAATATTATAAGATGCTATTATATTTTTACAAATAAAAAAGGCTGTCCCTATTTCTTGGGCAGCCCCTTCTTTTATATATATTGCAAAGCGAATATTAACGTTTTGAAAATTGGAATCTCTTTCTTGCTTTCTTTTGCCCGGGTTTTTTCCTTTCGACCTTTCTTGCATCTCTTGTAATAAATCCGGCTTCTCTAAGCGTCTTCTTTAATTTTTCATCTGTTTGTACAAGACATTTGGCAATACCCATTTTAACAGCTCCCGCTTGTCCTGACCAGCCGCCGCCGCATACGTTAACCATAACATCATAATTCTCAAGCTGTCCAACATGCTCAAGAGGCTGCCTTACAATTAATCCCAATGTCATTCTTCTAAAATATTCTCCAATAGGCTGCTTGTTTATAGTAATCTGACCTGTTCCGGGTTTCATCCATACCCTGGCAACTGATGTCTTTCTTCTTCCTGTAGCATAAACCTTTTCTGCCATTTAACTCTCTCCTTTAAATCTCTTTACTGAATATTCAATATTTCAGGCGATTGAGCGCTGTGAGGATGCTTATCTCCTGCATAAATTTTTAAATTAGTCATAAGCTTTCTTGAAAGCCTGTTCTTAGGGAGCATACCCTTTACAGCGTGCATGATTACAAATTCAGGCTTCTCTTTCATAATCTTTTTAATGTTAGTAAATTTTTCACCGCCCGGATAATTTGAATGACTGAAGTAGTCCTTATCCTGAGATTTCATTCCTGTTAATACTACTTTTTCAGCATTGATAACTATAATATTATCACCCATATCAAGATACGGCGTATATTCGGGTTTGTCTTTTCCTCTTAAAATGCCGGCAATTTCACTGGCAAGCCTTCCCAATATCTTTCCCTCTGCATCAACAAGATACCATTTTTTCTTGATCTCCGACCCTTTCATAGAATAGGTCTTTTGAATACCCTTAATCATCTAAAATCCTCACATATATATAAAATCTTTAGTTTTTCAAATATTTACTGTAAAAATTAAAAACAATATATACCCCTAAAACTGTCAACGAAATTAATGCTAATTTTTATACAAATTTGGATTAATTTAAGCAACTTATAATAAAAAATCGTTTAAAAATAGTTTATGGAACAAAATAATACAATAATATTGTTGCCTTTTTGAGTCAATATTATATTCACTTTGCTAAGATAGATTAAATATAGAGTACAAATGAAAATAGTACGGTAACAGAGATTTGGAAGGAATTGTGAAAAATATCATCATACTTTTAGTTCTAATTAATTTTTCATTCATATTAGCTGATGCATCCGCTGACGATAATGCTTATTTAAGAGCTCAAAACCTGTATAAACAATCAGAATCAAAAAACTCCGAAAAAGAAAAATTATCAATAATGGAAGAGATTGTACAAATTTCACCTGAATCGGAATATGGGTGGCTTGCTAAAGGATATATTTTTGCTGATAACAAAGAGTTTCAGCAATCTGTTGAAGCATATTCAAATGCAATAAAATTAAATCCTAAATCTGCTGAAGCATATTTTTTAAGAGGAATAGACCTGAATGAGCTAAAAGACTATACCGGCGCTGTTGAAGATTTAACCAAAGTCATTGAACTTGAGCCTGATAATTTCAATGCATATTATGTCAGAGGAAATATCTATATAGAAATGAAAGAGTTTGCCAAAGCTGAACATGATTATTCTATAGTTCTTGGACAAAATCCGAAACATGCAAAAACCTACAATAAAAGGGGTATTGCTAAAGCCAATTTAGATAATTATAACGGAGCTATTGCAGATTACAATAAAGCAATTGAACTTGCTCCTGCTTATTCCAGCGCATACTACAATAGGGGAAATGCCAACTATAAACTCAATAAAATAACTGAAGCAATTTATGATTATACAAAATCTATTGAATTAGACAGCAGCAACCCTGATACTTATAACAATCGAGGTATAGCAAGAATTGAAATAAGCGATTATGAAAACTCTTTACAAGATTATAATAAGGCGATTGAATTAAATCCAAACTTTTATAAGTTTTATAACAATAGAGGTATTGCTAAGCTTAAACTCAAAGATTTTAAAGGCGCAATAGAAGATTTTACTAAAGCGGTGGATTTAAATCCAAGTTATACTTATGCCTACAATAACAGAACTCTTGCTCAGAACAGTCTCAAAAATCCTGATGCAGCTAAAGATATAAAAATTGTAAAAGTATTCATTGAAAGCTATTCATCAGTAAACACAGTAAATGTCAACTATGAAGACCCTGAAGCTTTAAATAACAAGGCAATAGCGAAAGCAGAGGCAAATGATTTTGAAGGCGCTATTGAGGATTACAATAGGGCAATTCAATTAAATCCAAATGATCCAAAGCTCTACTTTAACAGAGGATTAGCAAAATATAATACCGCAGAATTTGAAGAAGCAATAAAATACTATGATAAAGCTATTGAGTTAGATAATTCATTCCATCAAGCATACAACAACAGAGGGAATGCTAAGATTGAATTAAAACAATATGCCGATGCTATTTTAGATTTTAACAGCTCATTACAGCTTAATCCTAAATTTTATCAAGCATATAACAACAGAGGATATGCCTTATATAAACAGGAAAAATATTCAGATGCTATAAAAGACTATGATATGGCAATAAAGCTTAACACCCTTACAAAGGAATTATATTTTAACCGCGGAACTGCAAAATCTGCCTTAAAAAAATATGACAGTGCTATAAAGGATTTTGATCAAGCAATAAAACTTAGCCCTGATTATGCAGAGGCATATAATAACAGAGGTGTAGCCAGATTTAAAATAAAAGACTATAAAGGAGCTGCCGGCGATTTTAGTAAAGTATTAGAGTTAAGACCTGAAGATGAAGAGGCCGGTAACAATTTACGTGAAATAAATAAACTGATCAAAAAATAGAATTTTATCTGTTAAAAAATATAATAATTTTTGTAACAAAAACTTATTGACTAATAAATTATGTTTTTATATAATTTATTAATTCAAAAAAGTAAGGAGCGCACAATGAAAGTAGTTCATGTTATAAAAAGAATAGAAACCATAGATAATGATATAAAAGAACTTAAAAAACTTGAAAAATCGATTACACGCGATAAATCCTTTACAACCCCCATATTTATGACTATAGAAAAACAGATAAATATACTCCTTGGTGAAAGGATAAAACTACTTGACCTTCAAATTTTAAATCCGCCGGCACCACTATCATCAGATGATGAGGATACTGAAAAGATCGATAATTCGCCGATTCATAAAGTTGGAGAAGCAAAAAGAAGCGTAAAAAAAACCAAACCAAAAACATCTGAAGAGACCAAAACTGCACAAACATCAAAAAGGAATATAACATTACCTGACGATGATGAAATACCGATGCTTACACAAGATCAGATTGATAAAAGATTTCAAGCTATTGAGAGTGAAGAGAAGCTGAATTTTGAAAAAGAGGAAGAAGTTTCCAAACCATTCAGTGAGCTTGATACACCGCTTGATGATACAAGCATTAAACTCCTTGATGTTGCATTAGAAAAAGGGGCTATTAATAAAAAGCTGCTTGATAAAGAAAAAAAGATAAGATTTTTTAGAGAAAATTTTCCCTCTGACTAAAATGCTCACAGTATAGCTCCTAACATTTTCTCAATCTTATATTTTTCATAAAAATACAGGGTACTCCCAAGTTCTATCCTTTCAGCCGGAAAATTGTGGAATTTTATATCAATAATCTCACACGTTTGATTTTTACCAAGCTCTTTGATTTTTTCAGGAAATTGATTAAGTCTAATGCCGTCAATATTTCCGGCATTACTCCGGATAGAGTACAGCGTAATATTATCCTTCAGCTCAATATTAATCATTATTGCATCTTCATCAACTTTATATATATAATCACGCTGACTAAACATCAGCGAATCATCTTTAAAATTAATCTTTCCGTATTTATCAATATCAAGCTTAAAACATTTAATTTTCTCAACAGGATATTTAACTTTACCCGCATAAGACTTTTGTATATTTGAAACAATATTCGTACAAAATCTATATGTACTGGAAAAATAATCACTCACTCCTCTTCTTTTAGCAAATGTAAAAATATTCCCAATCCCATCCATTATATATATCACATTATACTTCTGTCTATTTTCAAGGACTATTGTAATACAATAATTTTCTCTCTTTTTATATATCTCATCAATGATAAAAAGCCGGGGATTATCTTCTTGAAAAATTCTGTTATCAGAATACTTAAATGGTCTTTGTGAAATATAAGAAAGAAGTTCAATATCATTGTGAAAAGTCGCTACTGTTACCTCCTTATCGTCTTTAGTTGCGCAGACAAGTTTATCATCAATATTTAATAACACCCTCTGTTTAATATTAGGTTTTCCGCTCATAAAAAAATTATATGCATTACTGAATGTTCTCTCTATCTGTCTATAAAGTTTTTTATGAGGCTCAGGAGATACGAAGTAACAGAATTCATCAAAGCTTCTATTATTTAATAATCCGTCTTTAAGTATATCAGAGAATATCATCACTAAATCTGAAGTATCAGTGTAATGTTTTAAAAACGCTTCGCCCCATGTATTCATATAAAGATGATAGAGAGAATTTATAGAGTTAGCCTTATCATAGCTAAAGTTCATTATTATCATATTTTTATATGTTCTTGGATTTTGTAAATAGAACTTATTCCCAAGGTGAATCTTTTCAGAATTAAACATTTCAAAAATTTTATTGAGCAGTTCAATAATCAAACTCTTATTTATGTGATAATATCCGGTATCAACATAAAGCCTGCTAAATGTAGGTTCATATACCTGATTTATAGAACACCAGGCAAGAAGTTTAACAAGGTTATCTTCACTCTTTATTGTAACCTCCTTTTCATCTTGGACAATCTTATTGCTTTTGATCTTTTTATATACACGCCAACCTTCTATTTTAGTACCTTTTATATCAGGTTCTATATAGAGGTAAGATTCATTTGGAGTATCCTTAAATGTTATGAAATTTTCTATTTTCTCCGGCTCCATAGAAAAGTTCGCTTTCAACTTACTGCTTAACAGCTTAAAATCTGATTTTGAAATTTTATTCTGAAGATTCATTGCCGGCATTTCGCGCGATATCTTCTGGTATGAAAGAAGCATGAATTTTTTTATATAATTCCAAAATTGAATCATCCTGCTATAATCCCAGCTCTCAAAATCATCAAGGTCGCGTATAACATCTATACTCCAACCCCACTCACGAATAACCTTAAACATAACTACAACTTTATAAGGCAGATTTTTTTTATCTTTAAGAGCAAGATATTTAGAAAGCTGAGGGTCGATTTTTAGATAAAGATTCTGTCTTAAAATTACCAAAAGAGACTTATCATTTAAAACCTCTTCATAATAGTTATATACTTCATTAAACATCAGCAGATAAGAATCAAGGATAGTTGGCGTTATATCATCCCTAATAATTGCAGTCTTTACTTTTTGGCTTAAAAGAAGTGTGTTCTCATTGCCGAATAGGTAACTTTCAAGAATACCTATTTTAAGAATAGATTTAAACGGATTACCGATAGCCTTTATAAGCTGAAAAAGAGCAGCCCCCATAAAATCCTCTTTGGATATTTTAAACAGGTTGCCTATATCTATAAACCTCTTTTCTCTTTCCTCTTCAGGGATATTATTAAAAACTCTATCATATTCATCATCAGTTACAAATTTTGGCAATACCCACCAAAATGGAATTTTCCCTGCGACTATAATTGAACTTCTAAAAAACTCATCTTTTAAGACTGCGCCTGTTGTTGAACCAAAACCCTCATCAGCGTCTTCTGCAAATATATTCATCTTCAAATTATAAACATCATTAATAAAAAGATGAACCTCAACACCTGCTTCTTTCATTGCCCATTTTTGTACTTCTTCAATTTTTTTTAGAAAAAGGTCAAACCCATTACTATCGGTTTTACTTTTATCAATGCATACCCAATAATCAAAATCGGATTTTTTGTTATAGGCAATAGTTCCAACACTGCCCATTACGGCGAGCATCTCAACGAATGATTTTTTATCAGATGAAACAAATTCAACGCCAAATCTGGCTTTAATATACTTGGCTGTTTCAGTATCAGGCATATATCCAAAAATTCCATAAGGGCATTTACCGTCTAAATAACCGGGAATTTTTTTGTTATTCATAGATAGTAATGCAGGTATTGAATTAATAACACGCTTGATATTTACATTAAAAAAAAGTTGCTGAAACCTATCAAACTTCATTTGATTAAATTTCAAAAAAAGGTTATAATTCTCTTCAATAATACTATGTAGACTCATTTTACCATACCGAATTTAATAAAACAATCGAAAAGCAACTCTACTTTTTATAAAATACCATTAACTCTTTTATATTCCAAAAAATACAACATTTATTATAAAACAAATTATTGAAATAAACAAAATTATTAACTATGTATATTGGAACTCCTCAGAGATAGTATAGAAAATCTATGCCTTGGGAATATTCTTCTTCACAAACTCCTTAAAGCCTCTTTTTTCATTTTCGAATGATTCTTCAAATGTTGCCTTATCTCTATATTCAATAAGTTCCTTAACAGTCATTAGCATATCAAATTTTCCTTCACAGATAAAACCGGCTATCTGCAATACTCTGGGAAGAAGCTCATCGTGAGGTACAACTTCATTAACAAGACCAATCCTAAAAGCTGTCTGAGCATCTACAAACTGGCATGTCATAGACATCTGCATAGCCATCTTTCTGCCGACAGCCTGCTGTAAGAGCTGTGTCATACCCCAACCCGGGTGAATGCCTACTCTTCCATGCGTATCGGCAAACATTGCATTTTCAGAAGCGATTAAGAAATCACAATTAAGCGCAATCTCAAATCCGCCTGTTATGGCATGACCATTAATTGCGCCGATTACAGGTTTTTTGCACAGGGCAAACATCTCCGGCATATCTTTGCCGTCACCTCTTGGATTGAACAGGTCTTCTTTGCCAATCACCGATAGATCAATACCGGAACAAAAAGATTTCCCGTTACCTGTTATTATAGCAGTTTTAATGTCATTATTATTTGCAACCTCTTCAAGCGAATTATACAGACCTATAAGAAGATTTCTATTGATGGAATTTCTTTTTTCGGGACGATTTAGCGTAATGATTGCAACATTATTCTCTATTTTAAATAAAACTTCTTCAACCATTAAAAATACCTCTATTATAAATATTTAAAACAATAAAACGATATAATCTCTATCTTTTCAATAAATTAAATACAACAAAAAAACTCATGCTTAAAAATTGCACATTAACTTTATTTTATTAAAAATACACCTTGTATTTAAAAATATTTAAACAAATTATCAGGATTCGATATTTATATGTGCATAAAAAAAAGATATTAACAAAAGCAAAAAAATCAACAAAAATTATAAAATGTATAATTAAATTATAAAGAACAAATTTATTTAACTAAAACATGCCAAATTAACTAATATAATTAAGTTAGTGAAAAATCCTCTGAATAATTCAGGGATTTTATATTTATGTCTCATATAAAACAGCGCTCTAATAAATAATGAAATATTCAATTGCTATTTAATGGGTTAATTTATGGAATTAATCCACTTTATTGATTTTTTTGTTGATAACAAGGATAACTTTGTGGACAAGTCCTCTTTTAGGAGAATTAGGATGATTGGTCTTGGTACAATTATAAATGTTGCAGCTATAATTATAGGCGGTATCAGCGGTTCTCTCCTTAGAAGCGGTCTCTCCGGTCGTTTTAGGGAGACTATTATGCAGGCTTTAGGGCTTTCAATACTTATGATAGGGATTTCAGGTTCGCTGCAAGGGATATTCAGAGTTATTGATGACGGTAAACTCAACAGGGAATTTATTATGCTTATGATTTTTAGCCTTGTCATTGGCGCTATAATAGGGGAATTGTTGAATATAGAGAATAAGCTTGAGAGAATGGGATTATGGATTCAAAACAGATACTTAAAGAACAGCGGAAATTTCGCAGAAGGATTTATTACTGCAAGTCTTTGTTTTTGTGTAGGAGCCATGGCAATTGTCGGTTCTCTTGAAGACGGATTAACAGGGGATACGGGTACTCTCTTTGCCAAATCAATACTTGACGGCGTACTCTCTGTAATATTTGCAGCCTCATTCGGTATTGGCGTAGCTTTTTCATCAATACCTGTATTTATTTATCAGGGCAGTATTACCCTAATGGCAGGAGTGGTCAAACCATGGCTTACGGATACTGTTATTACCCAAACATCACTTGTTGGCAGTGTTCTTATAATTGCAATAGGATTTAATATTCTTGAATTTAAGAGAATAAAAGTAGGGAATATGCTTCCTGCAATATTCATTCCGTTTATCTATTATTTTATTACAAAGATGTGACCCGTTGAGATTAAATGGTGATTATGAAAAAACCGTCATTAGTAAAAAAAGCTTGAAATATGCCATTGAGTTAGCTGAAATATTTATTAATGAACTGAAAAAATACAATTATTGATGAGGATAAATTTATGAATATGACTAAGAAGGTTAAGCAACAGTTAAAAAAACATATAAATATTGTCAAAAAACTGTATCCTCAACTTTATATTGAAGTTAAAATGATTGGCGATAATATTTTAGTTTCTATTGATTCTCTGGATATTTCTAACGAAGCTGAGTATAAAGCAGTAATTTTAAATTTTATTAAAGAAAATGACAGGAGAGGATATTTTGATATTTACTGGGGTGTTAATGATACGCTAACCTGCGACGAACTTAGCCTGTTAGAAGATTCTGATGAAATACCAAGGGGAGAAAATTCCAAAGAGTATGTAATAAATTTTTAAGTTGTACTCTGCACTCTGTAATTTTGATACATAATAGAGTGACCCGTCCTAATAACAAAAAACGGAACCGGAGATCTTGCCGTAATGAGCATAGAAACATATGAAATGCTATCAGGAAAATTAGAACTGTATTCTTTAATTGATGAAGGATTAAATCAAATTAAGCAGGGGAAAATTAAACCAATGCGAGAATCCATAAAATCAATAAGAGCGCAAATAAAGAAATAATCAAATTTCTCCCAAATATCATAATTTATAACCAGTGATATTGCTTCATTTTTTCATTTAATTTAACCATAATAGACAAAATTAAAAAAAAATAATTTTTTTCTAAAATTTTTTAAAAAATCCCCTTGACAGATTTTACCTGTTTTACGATGTTTCTATTTATAGAATCGCTTCTATAAATAGAAACATTCTTCCAATAAAATTTATATGCCCGGCTAAATGTCCGAGCGCAAGGAGAATATTATGACAACGAAAATCCCAACAAGACTCTATCTCTCGGAAGACGAGATTCCAAAATACTGGTATAATCTTCGCGCAGACATGAAGAATAAGCCTGATCCGTTACTTCATCCCGGAACATTGAAACCTGCAACAGTAACCGATCTGGAACCTGTGTTCTGTAAAGAACCGGTCAAACAGGAACTTGATGATACTACCCGTTTCATTCCGATTCCCGAAGGCATTCAGGAATTTTACAGAGCCTATAGACCTGCACCTCTTATTCGGGCTTATTTTTTGGAAAAAGCTTTGGGAACCCCTGCGGAAATATATTACAAATTTGAAGGAACCAATACTTCAGGGTCCCATAAACTCAATTCTGCAGGACCGCAAGCCTTTTATGCCAAAGAAGACGGACTAACCTCAGTAACAACAGAAACCGGCGCAGGACAATGGGGAACAGCCATGGCTATGGCAACAGGTTTTTACGGTCTGGGTTTGACAGTCTATATGGTCAAGGTAAGCTCCGAGCAGAAAGTTTTTCGCAAAGCCCTGATTGAAACATACGGCGCGCAGCTAATTCCTTCTCCGTCTAATACCACCGAATCCGGGAAAGCCATTCTGGCAAAAGATCCTAATACTGGCGGTTCTTTGGGCTGTGCCATTTCCGAAGCGGTAGAGAAGGCTGTAAAGACAGAAAAGTGCCGCTATGTTTTGGGAAGCGTCCTAAACCACGTACTGCTGCACCAGTCCATCATCGGGCAGGAAGCAAAAGCCGCAATGGACAAATACGGAATAAAGCCTGACATTATAATCGGCTGCGCAGGAGGCGGGTCAAATCTTGGCGGACTCATAGGTCCTTTCATGGGAGAAAAATTAGCGGGAAAATCCAAAGCCCGTTTTATTGCAGTAGAACCGGCTTCCTGCCCTACATTTACGCGAGGCCGCTATGCATATGACTTTGGGGATACGGCTAAAACTACTCCGCTCATCAAGATGATGACTCTGGGGAGCGGTTTTATTCCTTCGGCAAATCATGCGGGAGGTCTCCGTTACCACGGCATGAATTCCACTCTGAGTAAACTGTACAAGGACGGCTTTCTTGAAGCCAGAGCAGAAGTACAGACTGATGTTTTTGATGCGGCTATAAAGTTTATGAAGGTTGAAGGGATACTCCCTGCGCCCGAATCTTCCCATGCCATCAAAGCAGCCATAGACGAAGCTTTGGAATGTAAAAAAACCGGAGAAAAGAAGGTTATACTCTTTGGTTTGTCTGGCACAGGATATTTTGATTTAAGCGCCTACATGGAGTATAACAACAAGACAATGTCTGACTATATTCCGAGTGATGAGGATCTGGAACGAGGCTTTGCAAGTATTCCCGACATTCCTCAAAACAGAGGGTAAAAAGGCAGTAGTGTCTGACTATGTCTAAATATGCCTGACCATATCTGAAAATGGGCGCAGTTTATGCCCATTTTCAGACAAACATTCCTTTTTATATTGACATCTTCAATGCTGCAGGATATGTTCCTTTTAAGTCTGTTACCCATCATATCAATATTGGAGATTCCTATGAAACGCTCATACTTTTTTATGATACCTTTATTTTCTTTCCTGTTTCTTGCGCTGATACAAATTCAAGCCCTTGCCCTGAAAGCCGAGGCTTTTTTTGGCGAACCCTTCGGCGTTTGCCGCATTGAACTTCCCATGTCTAATACGGAACAAAAAATAGTTTCCCAAAACGTCTATGATTTAGATAATATTTATTCCGCTGCGTCACTTTTTGAATTTTTCTATCAGGCATCGGTTTATGAAAGCAAGAAACGCTCTCTGTATCCCGCATGGAATGTCGATGCCGGTAAATCAGGCGATTACCACAACAAGACCATGCTGTTTCTCTTTCATGGATCTGATGAATTGGATGTGATTCTTGCCAAGACAGGATTTGAAGCGTTTCGTGAAAAAATAAAGATTAAACCTGTTAAAAACGAAGTACGACGCAAGGAACTGATAAAAGAATGGTGGAACGCCTACATCGCGAAACTTGAGATTCTCATTTCCCTTGACCTTTACGATCCTTCCGTTGAATTAGGCATAGCATCCATGATGAGCCGACGTCTGGGTTTACCCATGAAGGATCTTACACCCGAGTATAATTATGACAGAAAAGAGTTTGATCACGTGTTCGGTCTGCTTCTTGGAACAGAATCCATTCGTCTGGCTATGCAGACCAATACCATGTTGAATACAAAGGACAAAGTCGAAATTGCAAATCAAAATCTCCCTAAAGCTGTATCTCCTCCGCCTATGCCCATACCTCATTTCAATGAAAGCAAGGTCAAGGTTGAGCCTATAGCTATGCGTGTGCCTCAGGAATGTTTTTATCTCCGCTTCGGATCATTTTCAGCCTTTCTGGAAGCAAGAGATTTTTTAGACCGCTGGGGTACAATCCTTCGCTCTACCCTGTCTTCACGGAGCGCTGATTATGCCATGGCAAAACGCATAGAACGCCAGCTTGCGCTGAAGGAAACAGCCTTGAGCCGGTATTTCGGCAGCTCTGTGATCAAGGACGTGGCAATAATCGGTACGGATACATTCCTGCGTGAAGGCGCAGCAATAGGTATTCTCTTTGAAGCGAAAAGTAACACTCTCTTAAAAAATCAGTTAGATTCTCTCCGCAGCGATGTTCTAAAAGAAAACCCCTCTGTGAAAGAATCTTCCGTAACAATAAACGGACGCACAATATCCCTGCTGTCATCGACCGGCAATGAGGTACGCTCCTTTTATGTACAGGATGGAGATTTTCATTTAGTCACAACATCAAGCCGGATAGTACAAGCCTTCCTCGCAACAAAGACATCCAATCAAAGTCTGGGCAGTCTTAAGGAATTTCGTTATGCCCGCAGTCAGATAGACTTTTCGGAAAAAGGTATATTCATTTATATGTCCGATCCCTTCTTCCGCAACTTAGTCAGCCCGGCATATCGTGTGGAAATGACGCGGCGCTCCGGGTCCATAGCCGAATTACAGATGTTATCCTTAGCGCGTCTTGCAGCATTACAGGAAGGCATTGCATCGCCTTCCATACAATCACTGATAGAAAAAGGATTCTTGCCCAAAGGATTTGGTCTGCGTCCGGACAAATCTCGTCCTACACTTGAAGAAGACGGCGCAGCTGCGGACAGTAAGCGGGGAGCTTTGGGTTCCTTTATTCCAGTTCCTGATGTGACAATAGACAAAATCACCTCTGCGGAAGCGGAAGCCTATAAAGATTTCGCCAATGCCTATAGCGGCATCTGGACAAATATGGATCCTGTTTTCGGATTACTGAACAACGATAAAAAAAACAACGGAGAACGATTGGAACTTAAACTGAGCATAAGCCCCTATGCCAAATCACGTTATGGTAATTTGGATCAGTTCTTAGGCGAACCTGCGCGTGACCGCGTAGCCATGATCTCCGGTGATCTTGTTTCTTTAGAAGTACAATTGGCAAGACATCTCATTAGAGAATTGTTTCAGGAAGATGAAGACGATGATGAAGTGAATACCAAAAAGGCGGTGAAGAAATCGAAACCTTTCTCATTGCGCATTTTTGGCGCCTTACGGGATATGGATATCCCATGGTCAATTCAGCATGGAGTGACCAGCGGAGCATATTACTCGGATAAACTGGAGAAAATAGTGAATAAAATAGCGACTTATGATCTTAAATTCTATGCAGGTATCACGGTCCCGCCTAATATAGACGAAGAGGCTCTGTCATATAGTCTGCGGCCTGAAACAAAACCGGACGCCAAGGGATATGTAAAGCTGAATGAATATTTTGGACCGAAAAACGAGCTCTGGGCGCGCCGTTTTGACTCATACTATATAATCGCCACAGGGCGGTCACTTTTGGAAACTGTTTCTCCCAAGATTCGCATTGAAAAAACAGATCATCCGAGCCAAATATCTCTGAATCTGGGCGATTTAAGTAAAAGCCGTTTTGGGAATTTTTTACACGCAGAAGCTTATACCAGAGACCGGCGTACATCCGCAGGCAATGCGCTCCTTCTTCACGCATATCAGCAGCAACTACAGCCTCAAGACCTGACCGGCGCATTAAAGGCAGTGCAGAATCAAAGTCTGCTCTGTCCATTAGGAGGAACTTTTGTAGCGGCAAACCAAGAACAGCCTGACCGCTGGAAGTCAACTGCCTGGAGCGAAGAAACATTATATCAAACCAATAAATTGCCCGATACATATCGACAAGTGATTATAGATGAAATGCAGAGCATGAGGTTAGAATTTTCCATTGATCCGGACACGCTTAAAACGCGACTGGAAATTCAGACCAAAGCAAAAAAATAAAATCAATTTATTGTGTGTCCGTTTCTATTTTGATCAGACAGAGCCGAGGCAATCTCAGACGGGTCTATGTTATTGAGATTTTCATCTACTATGGATTCCAAGCTGCCGACTATAAATTCAATTTCAGCTTCGGTTGGATGATGATCGAAGATATAAACAAAGTATGAGGTATAGCTTTTAGTAATCTTTACTCCTATCTCTGTAAAAAAAAGATGCTGCCCGTCTCTGCTTAAAACGCCTGTTTTAAGAGAATCCTCCTTGCCCAATATACCTTCATATTTACTAAAGAGTTTATCATAATTATCATCATATACAGTATATGATGTCTCCGAATCATCAAGCATTTTCATAAAGGAATTTATTCCTAAGAATTTATAGTATGTATAAGGCGTGTCTGTCATTAAATTTCCTTTTATTTTATAAAATCTTTTTTAAGCTTAAGCCTTTTAGAATTGTATCTATTATGATAAATATATTTAATCCCTTTCATTGTCAATAGAGAATCGAGTATTATTTTTCTCTCAAATTCCTGAAATATTTTTTCAGCAAAACCGCCTGTTAAAATAATCTTAAATTCTTTATTATAAATTTTTTCAATTCTTTGCACTAATCCTTCAATCAAGGATATCCATCCATAATAGAAACCGGACTTTAAGGCATTCTCAGTATCAAGCGCTATTAAATCATCGGGTTTTTCAAAGGGAATTACCGGCAGATTTGAAGCTGATGCGGCTAATGCCTTAATCATTGTACCAATTCCCGGAGAGATTATTCCTCCGTCAAAAAAACCATCGAAATTTAAAACGTCAATTGTTACGGCAGTACCGGCATCAATAACTATACAGCCATTGCCGTATTCATGGTGAGCGGCAACGCTGTTAACTATTCTATCAATTCCAAGTTTTTTAATATCCCTATAATTAATACCTATTGGAAAATCAGAGTCATATCTTATTTCAAAGGGCTCTACGTTAAACAATTTCATCCCTAAATTATGGTACATTGAATTGACCTCAGGTACCACGCTTGAAAAGGCAATCCCTGTAATCTCAGAAGAGATAACATTATAATCGCCGACATTTTTTAGAGACATGCTCATTGTGTTGATCAATTTAGTTATATTACACTTTTTATCTGTTTTATATCTGTTAATATTTTGAGGTATAACGGAATCGTCATCATATAGTCCTATTACAGTTGAAGTATTGCCAATATCAATTCCTAAAAACATACAGCTTGTTAAACCTTTATCCTAAAATCTCCAAGTCTTTTCAATAAGCCTTCGTTCTCTATTCTGTTAAGTAACGGTATTATATACTTTCTTGACAGATTAACAGAATCCTTAGCCTCCGATATGGTTATCTTATCTCTTGTATTGAAAAGATCAAGAATGTTTCTCTTCATATCATCATAAACATCTTTATAGTAAACAATATTACCGTCAAGGCTTACAAGAAACTTCAGTTTAATTAAATCGCCAATCTCTTTTTTTTCACCGGAATCTTTAACTTTATCGAGTTCAATCCCATCTCCTCCGTTTTTCTTAGCCATTGCTATGATCTGTTTTTTTGATTCCGGGAGTGTATCCTCTGTAACAGACTCCTGTGTAAAATATCTCCCGTCTTTCTCAATAAGCGTTTCCTCTTTATGAATAATATCCATTAGCAGACTGCATATTTCAAAATCTATTTTAGACTTGTCTGATATCTCTTTAGTATTAAGACCTGAGCCTTCCTTAAGAACTCTCCTAATTGAAGTTATTGCATTAGCATAATATTCATGGCTAAGGACTATGCCGTTAATAGTTAATATTTTTTTATCAGTTTCAAGCTCTGCTATAATTCTTTCACAACCCTTTTTGCTTATAGGGAGAGATGAATATATCTCTTCTTTTTTTATTGATCCTTTAACAGCAATATTGAATAAAACTATCTCATTGATATTTTTAGGATTAAATGCTCCGATGATAATTTTCATATTCCTTTTATGCTTTGCCGCTACATAATGAGGTACAATAACTGTTCCGCCGCCAATAATCCTGCAGCTTCCTTGTGCTGTCAGTATAAACGATTCTCCGGGGTATAGATTTGTTTTAGTATCAAATTTTAGGCGAACAAACATTTCATCCGTTAAATTCTCATCACTCAGCATAATAAGTTTAGCCCTGTTTGAGCCGGTTCCTGCAAGAATCTCAACATAGGTATTATTCTTGATTTTTTTATTATCCTGCATAATTTTAATTTTTGCTATTGTATCGTCTGTCTCGGTAAAAAAATTATTCTTGCAGACAATATCGCCGCGCTTAAGTTCATCTTTGGTAATATTTGAAAGATTGAGCGCTGTTCTTTGAGAGGTCACCCCCACATGAAGTTCCTTATAGTGACTCTCAATCTTCTTTATTTTAACCATACTCTTTGATGGTAAAACAATTACATTGTCATTATCGGTAAAAACTCCGTTTTTCAAAGTGCCTGTTACTATCGTACCTACTCCCCGCGGAGAGAATACCCTGTCAATAAAAAGGTACGGCTTGTCCCAATCAGACGCTTTTGCAAGTCTGTGAAGATTAGCAGCTATAATATCTTTTAGATTATCAATACCTTGTCCGGTCTTTGATGAAACAGGAACAATATCGGCATCTCTATATCTTGTTGATTCTAATCTCTCCTTAGCATCATCTTTAACCGTTTCAATCATCTCTTCATCGCCAAGATCTATCTTATTTATTACAACAATAATTCTTTCAATGCCAAGTAATTGGAGTACTCTAAAATGATCCTCTGTCTGCAACATCCATCCGTCATCAAGAGCAATAACAAGCAGCGCAATATCAATCCCCCATGCTCCTGAGACCATATTCCGTATAAATCTTTCATGCCCCGGAACATCAATTATACTAACAGTACCAAAACTCGGGAACTCCATGTTGGCAAAACCTATGTCAATTGTCATCTCACGAGCCTTCTCTTCAGGGAGTCTATCACAGTCAATATTTGTTAAGCTGCGGATTAAAGATGTCTTGCCATGATCTATATGACCTGATGTTCCGACTATATACATTCAAATATTCCCTGCCGATTTATTCACAAGAGACTCCACAGCATTAATAATGACATTTACATCTCTTTCAAAGATAGTAAAGAAATCAATAATGTATCTGTTATCACGCACTATCCCTGCAATCGGAGGAGTGAATGACAAAAAATAATCATTTAGCTCATTTGGTTTAGTTTCAGGTATAGATATTTCAACTCCATAGCTGTCTAATTCAATACCGGGCATTGAACCGCCTCCATAGGCAGCCTTAGTTTCGGTAATCATAGAGCAGCCGGATATACCTCTATCTTTCATAATATTAAAAAATGAATTAACCTTCTTCATAATATCATCAGGTTTTTGCATTATTAGTTTCCAAAGTTCAACATTGTTCTTATTACCATTAATATATTCAATAAGAGTCTCTTGAAGTATCATATATGTAATCTTATCAACCCTGATCATACGCATGAGTTGATTTTTTCTCAACCTTGAAATAAAAGCCTTATTGCCGGCAATAATACCGGCTTGGCAGCCCCCAAGGAGTTTATCGCCGCTGAAACATATAATATCCGGACCTTGCGCAATTTCAGAATACACAGTCTGCTCAAACACTCCAAGTTCATTCTCCGGTTGAACAACATTTCCGCTGCCAAGGTCCCTGACATAGATTATATTTTCATTTTTAAGTTTAGAGAGTTCTCTTAATGACGGAGATTCGGAGAAACCCTCAATCTTATAATTTGATGTATGTGCAGAAAAGATCATTGCCGTATCTTTAGTGATTGCAGACATATAGTCTTCAATAGCAGTAATATTTGTAGTACCGGTCTCAACAAGAACAGCTCCGCTCTCTTTCATTATATCAGGTATTCTAAATCCTCCGCCAATCTGAATCAACTCACCGCGTGATACAATAACCTCTTTTCCTTGAGCAAATTCCCGTAAGATCAAAAATACGCCTGATGCATTATTATTTACAATGAGCGCATCCTCCGCGCCGGTAATATGACAGATGAGCTCTTCGGCAAAACCGCCCCTCTTGCCTCTGGATTTTGTCGGTATATGAAACTCCAAGTTGCAGAAGCCAGACAACTGTTCCTTTAATCTGTTAAATATATTTTCACCAAGGGGAGCTCTTCCAAAATTTGTATGAATTATTATACCTGTTCCATTAATAATCCTTTGCAGCTTTTCTGATATTTTTAATTTTATATTAAATATAATATCATTTTTAAGATTAGAGATTTCAAGAACAGAGCCTGTTATAACAGCCTCTCTGTGCTTTTCAACACAAGCCCTGACAATATTTGCTGCAACCACTTTGCCGGTCTCTTCAATCAGACCTGCTATATCACTATCCTGCATGAGTTTTTCAATTTGAGGGATGTTTCTTAAAAGTTCATTAATACCGGACATAGACTCCTGATTATAGATCAATCTTTAATATTTAATAAACAATTATATTTATTAGTTATATCCATTTTTCAAGGATAATTTATTTAATATTGATTTTATTATGAGATTAAATAACTCAAAATTTTTTTATAAATCTATTGATACTTTTTTGCATAGTTTGTATAATAGAAAAACGATCGAATAACATAAGTCTTTTCATATCAAATAAAATTAATACTGTACAAGTAAAAGATAATTTGATTTCTATTCATAAATGAAATGGATGCATAAAAATGAAGACTATAACAAAAATAATAAACAAATATCTTTTATCTGAAAGCATCACATTGGAAGCCAAAAGAATCAACGCTATCTCCATTATTGGAATATTTGGCATGTTTATTGCCATAGCTGTATGGCTTTTTATAGGTGTGACACCGGCATTATTAGGCATACTATCTGCAACTCTTTTAACAATGGCTGTTACAATGTATCTCTATAACCGATTTCAAGCATATACTATTTTCACATTGATTATTATAGTCTACATATGTTTTATCATGCTGCCTATAACGTCCATACTGTTAGGTAATGAATATGGTACGAGTTATTTTGTAATGGGTATTGTTATTATCGTCATGCTTTTACGCGGCAGACTACGCATACTTTTCATAGCGCTTCATATTGTTTTAGCCGTTGTTTGTTATTATATCAATTCATTATATCCTGACAAGATTGCCTCTTTAAGCGGTCATTCTGAATATTTGAATCAAATCAGATACTTGTATAATATATTGGAGTATCTGTTTGTCAGTTTTTGTATCAGCGCGCTAATGATGTTTCAAAGCCGTTTACATGAAATTGAAAGGCGCAAAGCCGAAGCTGCAGGTGAAGAGATTATACGCAATGAAAAACTTCTGACATTAGTCAATGAAGCAGCTGTTCTCCTGCTTACAACTGATCCGGATAAGTTTGAGGCAGCGCTTATTGAAAGTATGGAAAAAATGGCCGTAAGTGTAGATATTGACCGAGTGTATATATGGCGTACCTGTGAACATGACGGGAATCCTGTCTATACACAGATTTACGGATGGGTTTCGCCAAATGCGGATAAATCAAAAACACTCGAAGCAGTGTTTGGCTCAAAGACTATCCCTCGTGTAACAGAATGGGATGATAAGCTGTTTAGCAAACGAGACTACATATCTGAAAAAGCAAACGTATTTATCGGTGACGTATGGACTCAGTTTTTAGTCTGCGATGTCAAAGCAATAATGGCGTTCCCGATTTTTTTACAGAACAAGTATTGGGGGTTCGTCTCATTCGACAACTGTCACAGTGAGAAGCTATGCTCCGAACGGGAGGCGGCTATCCTTCAATCCGGCAGTCTGCTGCTTGCAAACGCAGTAGAACGCAATGATAGTATGAACCAGATGAACAAACGGCTGGAGCAACAACAGCTTATGTCTACTATTAGCAAAAATTTTTTATCAAAAGAAGATATTGGAAACATCATACGAGGTGCATTAGACAGCACGGGCAGATTTTTGAATGCTTCACGCGTGTTTATCGCTGTTCCTGAGAATGATTTGATGATGAGCTCCACCGAATATTTTTGGTTTTCAGACTCCCAATGGATTCCTGACTATTCGAAGAAAGAGTTTGGCGCTATATTAAAATCAGAGTTCCCCAGCTATCAACATGAAAGAGATGACATTCCAAACATTTACTGCGACAATACAGTAACATACGAAAACGGCAAATACAAAATATTCTACGAAAGTGTACAAGTTAAAGCGTTTATCTGGGAGCCCATATATATTGAGGATGAGTTGTGGGGTATTTTGATTATTGAAAAATGCGAAGATTTTTACCGTTGGAGCGAGAGTGACGCTCAACTCGTAAGCACAGTATCTAGCGCAATATCTAATCTGATTGCCCGCGATATCATAGAAAAGGAGCGCGCCGCCGCGCTTAAACAGGCTATTGATGCAAGCCGCGCCAAGAGCGATTTTCTCTCAAATATGTCACATGAAATACGTACCCCGATGAACGCCATCATAGGTATGACCGGCATAGGGAAGCTGTCTAATAGTATTGAGAAAAAAGATTACGCTTTCAATAAGATAGATAATGCCTCAAAACATCTGTTGGGAGTTATTAACAACATCCTCGATATGTCAAAGATAGAGGCAAACAAGTTAGAATTATCGCCGGTCAATTTTGAGTTTGAGGTTATGCTAAAAAAAGTCGTAAACATAATAAATTTTCGCGTGGATGAACGCCACCAAAAGTTTTATGTCAATATAGACAAAAATATTCCGTCCAGTCTCATCGGTGACGATCGATGGCTCGCACAAATAATAACCAATCTTTTGTCAAACGCTGTTAAGTTTACGCCTGATGAAGGAGAGATACATCTTAATTCGCGCCTTATATCGGAGGAGGCGGGCGGCATGTGCCGTTTACAAATTGACATAACCGACACAGGTATTGGAATTAGTGATGAGCATAAAAAACGTCTGTTCCATTCATTCGAACAAGCTGAAGCCAACACATCACGCAAATTCGGCGGTACAGGGTTAGGTCTTGCTATTTCAAAACATATCGTTGAATTGATGGGGGGTAAAATATGGGTAGAATCCGAACAGGGCAAAGGTTCTAAATTTGCGTTTACCGTTTTGCTCAAACGGGATTCCGATAAACACAAGCCTCTGCTTGACGAAGGCGTCAACTGGAACAATATCCGCATTTTTACGGTGGACGACGAACCGCAAATCCGCGAGTTCTTCATGAATGTATCGGCAAATCTTGGCATTGACTGTGTAGTTGCAGCCAGCGGCGAGGAGGCTGTTGACATGCTGGCATTAGATGACCATTACAACTTCTATTTCATCGATTGGAAATTACCCGGCATGAACGGAATTGAGCTTGCCCGTCAAATACGCGCGAAAACGACCAATAAATCTATCATCACAATATTTTCATCAGCCGATCGAAGTATAATAGAAGATAATGCCCGCGCTGCCGGTGTGGACAAATTCTTGGAGAAACCTTTGTTTCAGTCGACAATTGTTGATCTTCTCAACGAAACCCTTGGTCATGAAAAAGCAGTGAGGCAGACCAAAAACGATAAAGAGCTTGAAGATTTCTCAATGCATACGATTCTGCTTGTGGAGGATATGGAAATAAACCGCGAAATTATGATGGCTATGATGGAACCTGTCAATCTGAACATTGAATGCGCTGAAAATGGTGTAGTGGCTCTTAAAATGTTTGAGGCCTCTCCTGAAAAATATGATATTATATTCATGGACGTACAGATGCCGGAGATGGACGGGTACGAAACTACGCAGCGCATACGCAGACTAAACACACCGCGCGCTAAAGAGATCCCGATTATTGCGATGACGGCAAACGTGTTCCGTGAGGATATTGAGCAGTGTCTGATGTCAGGCATGAACGCCCATGTCGGAAAGCCCATTGATTTTGACGAAGTAATGTCCATGTTGAGAAAGTATTTAAATTAATAAAGATTGCCTTTTATCTTATTATCCCATTGGTAAATTATTTTTTTTAAAATGAGAGTTTATCCTTTTTTGGTTATCCTCATTATAATAGCTGAAAACAGATTCAAAAAAGCAATAAAAGCGCCTATAATAAAAACATACTGGTATCCTAATTTTGTCCACACAAATCCGCTCACAATAGCTATCACAATTGAGAAAAAGTGGTCTATAGTTACACCCATCGTGAGAGTTCCCGTAATATCTTCAGGAGCCAGCGCTATTTTTTTCATGTAAGTAGCCCTTGCCATATTTACCGACATCAACAGTTGATCTGCTATAAAACATGCCGACACGATTATAAAAGCAATGTTCTCTGAAAACAGCGCCAGCGAAAAGGCATAACCCAAGCAGACAAAAACGAGGAGTAAAGCCTCGCAGATGAATGTAAAACGTTCGCCAAATTTATCTACTACTCTTCCGAGTATAGGATTAAATCCTATGCCGATAATTCCGCCTATGGTCATAAGTTCTGCGACAATCGCCGTATCCTTTCTAAAAATCGTAACAACTACCCATGGCGCGAATGTAAGGAATAACTGCTTGCGCGTACCGTAAAGAATGCACAGCCAGTAATAAAACGAATATTCTTTGCGAAAAATGAGTTTTGTCTTTGCCTTTACAGTTCTCTCTTTTTTTATAGAAATCAAAAACAGCGAAGATACAAAAAATACTGCGGCAGCTATGGTAAAAGATTTTCCGAAATTAAAATCAAAAAACCTGAATCCAACAAAAATAGCGGTGCTGCCGGCTATAGTGGCAATATTGTTAAGCGCATTGATTTGCCCAAGTTTTTTGCCGTCATGACCGTCTTTGGCAAAACTCATTCCTATGCTTGATATAAGCGGAAGAAATATATGCTGCCCCATGCTATAGATAAAAAGCCATAACAGCATTATTTCATAGTTTGATGAAAAATGACCTATAAGAAAAACGCCTATAGCTGCCAGCAAATGCGAAAGAGACGCAAGGTTCTTTACGCTTAAAAAGAAAAAAGCCGCCGACACAAAAGCCACCAGAAAACCGGGTAATTCCCTTGGAAACTCCAAAAACCCTCTGGCAAAATCACTCATTGCGAAAGTTTCATTTAAAAAATTATTGAGAACAGAATTTATTATGGCTGTGCCGAAACCAAACAAAAATACAGCCGCAAGAAAACGTGCATAATCTCTATAATCTATTTTAGCAAAAGTCATTCGCCTATATCCTCATTACACAACTTTAATTCTTTATTCATTTAAGCCGTTTTTTCCAAGCCGTTTTTTTCTATCCAGCCAAGACCAACTCTTGCTGCAACAGTTTTATGCGGGAAATTTGTTTTATATTCAGCAGTATGCACTACTATTTCTATCTTTAACTTTCATGTGCAAAATCGGTTATATTTAATTTTTCGTCCATCTTTACACATAATATTTCATCAGAATATTCTTCAGAAACCTTATAATCTACAGAAAGATTTATTTCATTGCCTTCTATCCCAAAGAGTAAACTGGGATAATCCAATTTTTCAACTGCTTTCTTAATATCAAATTTATCAAAGGTCTTTACGCCAAATATTTCAAGAACTTGTTCTTCGTCCAATATGTCAAAATGACATTCAAAATAATATTTTATCGTTTCACTTTTCAAAAAATTTTCAAGAATAGCCTTTTTTGCTATTTCGTTTATTTCAATATATTTATCAATTATGCTCAAACAAGTTTTAAGTTTATTTCCATAAAGATTACAGTCCGATAATGAAAGATTTACTTCCTTATTTTTGTATTTTACATCAATATATTCAAAATCACTGGTCTCATCTATGAAGATTTCTCCAAAATATTTTGTTTTGTAGTTAGCCATTTTTATACCTCTATGAGTTTATGTAGCAGACCGACCTAAGCGAAAGTCACCCAGAGCCGCCGTACACCATTTTATCTAAAATCATTAATATTATTTTTTATATAATCGATTAATAATTTATTAATATCTTCTTCGCACTTATAAAATTCTTTATCTAAATCATTCCATAATTCCTTATTATTTTCTGTAATTTCAAGCAATATTTTCTGTCGTTCATTTCTATCTTTAGGTACAATACCATTTGGAAATTTATTCACCGCCTTTTTTAATAAATTAAGAAATACTTTTGATCCGATTATTTCTAAAGCATTTATTGTTTCCATTGTACAGTCTCCGGAAGAATTAAAAAAATACTGATCAAAACCGCCATTATTAACTTCACGTTCCAGTTCTTCTATATAAACAAAAATTTTTTCAGATAATGTTAATTTTTCATGATTCTTATAGAAAATCGGCGACAATAAATTATCAATTTCAATAATTGCTTCAGATCCATCTTTATTTTTAATTATTTTTTCGGTCTTTTTCCCAAAAAACATATTGTCTTATCCTTTTAAACAGCCAATAAATATAAAACAGTCCCCTGTTATGCAAAGTATGCCCTTACACAATCTCTTTTCAATTATTTCTTAAAATGTTTTCCATGCAAGAAATAATACAGTATAACCGACAACAAAATGATTCCGCCCCCTGTGGCATACATCCCTGAATATCCTTTCCACGGAACAATCAGCCCCATTATTACAGGACCTATTCCAATCCCGCTATCCGTGCAGACAAAAAAGGTGGAAATAGCCATACCAACCCTATGTGGTGGAGCTGATTTTATCGCAATAGTTTGTCCGCAGGACATAAGATTACCGAAGCCTAATGCTAAAAACACGGCTGAAAGTAGAAATATGATTTTACTACTAGCAACACCAAGCAACAGCAACGCTGCGCTAAAAAATATTATTGTCGGATACATGACAATATTATCGCCTTTTTTATCTAACAACTTCCCGGAAACAGGGCGCGACAATAAAATAAATACAGAATAGACGAGAAAAAAAATTGAGGCAATACCTACCGTACCCATATACTCGGAATACGAGCTGATAAATGCTACAACGCTCGAATAACATATACCGAAAATTATAAACAGCGCCGAAATAGATAACGCCCTGACTTCAAAGAAATCTTTGAAACGCAATCCTTTTTTCATGTTCATAAGCTGTTCGTCGGATAATTCAATATCCGTTATTTTTATAAAGAACATTAAAATCAACGAACATAAAGCAAAAACAGAACAAATTCCAAAAAGAACATTATAATTATAATGCTGCGTTATAAAGATACCTATAAACGGACCAAGGGCTGTCCCCAAGGTAACGCTTAACGAAAAATAACCAATGCCTTCGCCCTGCCTCTCTTTTGGTATATAGCTTAAAACAATAGTCCAAATAGCTGTGCTGAAAATACCAAATGAGATACCGTGAAAAACTCGAACAGCCAGCAAAACGCCGATACCGCCATGGATAAAATAACCAAATGAAATCAGGAAGAAAAGAATACAGCCAACATAAGCAACTTCGCGCCGCCCAATAAGCTCTATGTATCTGCCTGTAAAAATTCGACTAAACAGAGCGCCGATAATAAATAAACTGGCAGTAAATCCTGCCATACTCGCGCTTGCATTATACGTTTTAATTGAATACAATGCCAAAATAGTCATTTGGAGATAAAACACTAACGCAAGAAATACGTTTGAAATCATTGCAAAAATAAAATTTTTTGTCCATAACCTTTGATGGCTCATCGTTAATCCTTAGCTTGATAATTTCCAGTTTTTCATCTATGCCGGCTGTCTCTTTATCTTTCCTTCTCATTTTCAATTCCTTTTATGCCGGTCATATTATTCTATTTTAAAATCTTCCGAATTAAAATTACTGTAATAACGTCCGGTCTCCGCAGTAAATTTTAGAATTATAAAATCCCCTCCGGACATTCCGCCTTTATAATACACTTCATACTCATCTTTCCAAATTTCTTTCTTTATTTTTTTATCATCCAATACCTCCATTGTCCCTTTTAACATTATGCCACGGAAAAAGCGTTTATCATAGAAATAAATACAAGCCTTTGGATTGTTTCTATAATGTTTTATTCTCATTGAAGGACTATTTGTATGCCAATAAAATGTTTTAATGTCTTCTCTTTTAGCAGGCGGCAGCATTGCTTTTGTATTGGGATAGCCGTTTTCGTCAACAGAACTTATTAAAGCAACTCCCTGTTTGTCAATTAACTTGCCGATTGTTTCTTGTGGATTTCTTAACATTTCGGTTACTCCTGATTTAAATTTATCAATTATTTTTTTAAAATCTCATTTCAAATGCCTTTTTTGATTTTCCGTCAAATCCTATTGATTCATAAAATCTATGTGCATCCGTTCTTTTGTTCCCGCTCTGCAATAATATTTTATAACAATTTTGTTCTTTTGCATATTTAATTGCATTTTCCACAATATTTTTTCCAATGCCTTTTCGCCTGTATTTTACATCGGTGATTACATTTTCTATGAATCCTATTGATTTTCCTTCCCGTGTTAAATTGGGAATAATACATATATAACATGACGCTATTATTTTTCCATTTTCTCTGGCAACAAAGTATTTTATATTTTGGTTCTGAATTTTCATCCATATATTTTTTGCGGTAATTTTATTTATCATGCTGTCGTTTGGATTTAATTGTTTATACAATTCCAATAATGACAAAAGGTCATTTTCCATTAAAATACCATACGAAAGTTCTTTCATAGATAATTCCTTGAAATAGATTTTTTCACTCTGAATCAATATTTTCCCAATCCACATTTTTCAACCGTTCCAGCGCCTTACACAAAGCGACGAACGTGGACAGGCTGCATTCATGCGCTCAAAGCTCTCTCCACACTTTCCAAATGAATAACCTGCGTTCAACCATAATTTTCCTATGACTCCCCTTTTCCTGTAATACATATATTCCCTATGTTTTTAATAATATTAAAGAAAAAGATAACAATTTTATCAATAGTTTGTCATAAAAAAAATAAAAAAACTTGAAAACATAGTAAATCTATGGTATAATAGGGTAAAATATGAAACGGAAAAAACAATGAAAATATCGACAAAAGGGCGATATTCGCTCCGAATGCTTGTGGATTTGGCTGAACATAAAAACGAAGGTTTTGTTTCATTAAAAGATATTTCGCAGCGCCAGGGTATTTCCAGAAAATATTTGGAACAGATTGTTACCCTGCTTAACCGTCCTGACATTTTGCGTACAAATCGCGGTAACAAGGGAGGGTATATGCTGGCAAAAGAACCAAGCCAATATACGATAGGTCAAATTCTCAGAATCACCGAAGGAGGGTTATATCCGGTTTCGTGTCTGGGTGATGAACCCAACCGGTGTGAGCGCTGTGGATACTGCAAGACCTTACCGGTATGGAAGGGGCTTGAAAAGGTCATAAACAAATATCTCGACAGTATTACACTTCAAGATATTTTGGGAATTTATAAAGATACTTGTGCGGACAAATATCATATATAACCATTTTATACACTTAATTCCATTCCCGTATTTATCTCTTGTATCTTTTCTCCTAATTTTCCTCTCATATAATCCAATGCAAATTTTCCCGTACAGTGCCCTGTATAAATAATGATATTCATTTTCGTTAATTCTTTTATTAAATAATCCAAATATTCTTTGCTTTCATGGATTTTTGTCGCCGGGTTAAACAGATGCAATCCTCCAACATAACTTCTAATTCTTTTGCCGGGAATTTTTGACTTTACAGTTTCAATAATATTTAATATCCCATTGTGCGAACAAGAATTAAATATCAGTAATTCATTATTATCTTCTAATACCAATATGCCTTCATGATCAAAAGTATCGTGTATTATTTTATTCTTATCTTTTTTATATAGTTTTTTGTTAAAAGTCGGTTTTAGATATTGAGAAACCGTATTTTTTAAAAAGTATATTTTATCATCAATGATTACATCATCACTTGTTTGAATAATCCTTGAACGATTCTCTTTATTTAATTTTAATCCAATGGGAATATTAAAAAAAAGCAATTTTAAATAATATTTACTGTCAATATCATCCATCAAGTAAATATTAGCTTTATTATTTACTTTAATAAATTCGTTTATTCCCCCTGTATGATCAATATGATTATGTGATAAAAATAAAGATGTTATCTTCGTTAAATCTTTATTCATTTTATTTGCATTTTCTATAAATTTATCATCAGGTCCAACATCCAATAAAATGTTGCTGCCGTTATAATCTATCAATATGGACAGCCCATGTCTTGGTTTAAACCGATTTTCAATAGAATAATTTTCCAATAACACGTTTATTTTTAGCATAAACTTCTTACCTCTTAATTGCTTTTAATCCGCTTTTCATTATTAACAGTCTTAAAATTCTGTTATACATGAATGGCATTTTAAATATTTTTAATATTAATTTTATTCTAATCCCGAATGTTCTCATAAAATATTTGTATCCAATATTGTTTAAACCTTCATTGATTATCTCTGCTAATATTCTTGCGCTTTCCATGGAATAACTAATTCCTTCTAAAGAACTTGGACTAATCATACCTGCAGCTTCTCCTATTAAATAAGCCCCATTTTTGCCTGTACATGTACTTCTAAGTCCTTTATTCAAATATACAAAACAGCCTTCTCTTTTTACTGATTCTCCAAAAGAAATTTTGTTGATTTTTACTTTTTCTTTTAACATGTCAAACTTTCGGCTGCTGTCCTCTATCGGAAAAGCTCCTCCAATAATAAAATAATTGTCTTTTGATATTGTCCAGCTATATGAATCTGTTATCTCTTTATCAAAAATACATGAATAAAACGGCGAATTTGTTTTGTCCTCATACCATTCCTGGATAGCTACATATTTATGTATTTTATTGTTTTTGTAAAATGTCCTCCGCACAATGGAATTTGCGCCGTCTGCTCCAATTATGATTTTTGATTTTTCTATTCTATTTTCACCTTTTGTTTTTAATTCCAGTCTATATGAATCTTTCTCTCTTTCTATTTTCATACAAATAGTGTTATTGCATATTTCAACATTGCCCGAAATTAAAGAGATCAAAAAATTATCAAATTTAGCTCTATTCATATTGATATAGAATCTTTGATAAAATCTTTCAATGCGGTTATCTAAATCTATAGTCTTTACAGAAAATATTTGAGGATCGGATAAAATATCTTTTGGCAGACAGATGTCAAACCGTGCAAGTATTTTTTGCGCATCAGGCGACAACAATCCTCCACAACATTTACCGATTTGGGAATTTTTTCTATCTATTGCAATCACCTTATATTTTTTATCGAGCAGCCTTGCTAATGTGGCGCCGGCTGGTCCTAACCCTATAATGGCAATATCATACATAATTTTAATCTTCCTTATTTTTTACTATATTTTATAGCACTCTTTTTTAACAGATTTTTTTGTAATCCATTATAATTTTTAGTAAATTATATTTTAATGTCCGTGCAGATGATGTAAATCAGGACTATACGGTCATTATTTATTTTTCTGTAATAAATATAGATTAAATTTCGCCATAGAAAAGAATATTAAAAAATTATACAGGAAAAATAAAATCATACAAAATTAAAAAAAACACTTTACTTTATTAAATTTAATCTTTAGTGTATTTTAGTAATCATATATAAATAAAATATAATAAGTTGCGAGGTAAACAAATATGACTGACAATGTTATTGTTACATGGCATGATTCATATTCTGTAGGTATCAAGGTAATTGACGAGCAGCACATGGCACTTATTAAGCTGACGAATAAGCTATTTGCCAGCTGTATGTCCGGTCATGAACGAAGCCAGGCTGATAGTATATTTCTTCAAGTTATTAATGAAGTTGTAGATTATGTAGGCTACCATTTTAGTACTGAAGAAAGAATTATGGAAAAGATTAATTACCCTGAATACAAAGCGCACAAGAAAGAACACGTGTCTTTTGTTAAAGAAGTTTTGATAAAGGTAGAAGAATTCAATTTCGGCAGAAACAATACAGCTCTTACCTTTGTGTACTACCTCAGAGATTGGATACTCCAACATATTGCTGTAAACGATAAAAAATTGGGTTCGTATATTTTGGAAAAGAAAAGAAGCGGCGAGCTACGGCAGATAGTTCTCAAGGTAAAAAAAGATGAAAATACAAACAAGATGGTAATAGAGTAGCTTCAACTAACACATAAAAACGCTCAACGGTTTTATGTGTTTTTCTTTTGTTCTATTCTAATGTGAATATGGTTTGACATTTATACTTTAAATTTAAAAGTGTAGAAAATTGATAATATATAAAGATGAAATATAGAGTACATCCAATACATATAGGGAACTTTACTGTAGCATATCATGGTGATGATGTTAAGTTTCCCAAGGTAGTAAACATTCCTTCATTTATCTTTTTGTTATTTGATGAAAACGGCGAAGCGCTGTTGGTAGATACGGGTTTTGACATAGATCATATTCCTGCTCCGGATTCATACGGCGAAAGAATAGACGGTCTGGAGATTTCCGACCTAATAAAAAAATTCGGCGTTGATCCGCTAAAAATAAAAAAGATAATCCAGACACACCTTCACTGGGACCATACTGCAGGTCTTAAATATTTTCCTAATGCAGAGATATATCTTCAAGTTGGCGAGATTAAGGGACTTTTAGATTTACAAGAATTTGAAGATGTAGCGTTCAATACGAGCAATTGGCTGGACAGAACGGATAGTTTCATCTTAATACATGGAGATCATAAGATTCTACCGGGTATAGAGGTGATACATACCGGCATTCATACTCCCGGGCATCAATCGGTTAAAGTGCAGGGAGAGGATAAGACTATATTGCTGCTTGGCGATGCGCCGTTCACTTATGACTGGCTGTGGACAATGGTCCCGCATAAATATTGGGCTTCATACAAAAACGGAGATGGGAAAAAGTTTTTTTGGACAGAAGATATCCTCCCTGTTATAGAAAAGTGGTATAATAAGAATAAAAATGAATCGCAAAAGCCATTAAAGGATTATCCTGCAAAGGAACTCTATAAACTTGCAGATATAAGTATTTTCTCTCATGACCCTAAATTAATAAACAAAGATATAATTTAAAATATTATTATAGTACAAAAATTATATTAACCGATAAACAGAATAAGGGTGTTTGATAAGTAACACGCAGGTAATTGTATATGTTAGAACCTTGTGGATGTTTATGACATGAAATTCAAAGCTAAAAAGTTTTTAACGCTGACACTTATAACCGTTATTTTTTTTACTACAAATCTCTCAGGTGAAGATTATCAATATCAATATTTCACAGAAAGGGATGAGTATGTGCCGTTTTCAGATTATATTCCAAGGGTAAGATTACACTACTACACCGTTCCTCACTATTTGGAAGATTTCTATCTTCTCTATGGCATGAAACTATACTACAATGAAAATTCATTAAGAAAAAATATTGAAATGTTGAAGATAGGACTCAACTGTAAATTCCGCCACCCGTCACAAGCCTTAGTAACAGTTGATACTGAGGATGAGTATTTAAAATATAGAAAGCTCATGTTCATGCACATAAATATAATGATTATGCGTAACTATCTTAAAATAGGCGTAAGGTATGATAAGAAGGGTATTAAATTTCATGATGTCTCTTTTGCTCAAGAGATAAATGAAAGTTTGGACATGGCAAGAGATTTCTATAAAGAGGCAATTCCATATTGGGTAGAAGCTAAAAGATATGCCGAAGAAGCCAGCATGATAAAACTTACTACTAAGTTAAGCAATATTGAATCCGAAAGATATAGAATTATTACAGGCGATCTTGACTTTAATAAAATCATCAATAACCACATATCAAGAGTTGATAAAAAACAGGAACAGTTAAAGAATTTTGTTGTCACAACTCCGCAATAAAATTAAGGATTACAATATGTCTATTGAAAGGGTTAGAGAATTTTTTAAAAGATACGGATTAGAGAGTAAGATAATGGAATTTGCAGCATCAAGCGCAACTGTTGCATTAGCGGCAGAAGCGCTTGGAGTAATTGAGGCAAGGATTGCAAAAACTCTTTCATTTAAAAAAGATGACAGTTGCATTTTAATTATTACCGCAGGTGATGCAAAAATTGACAATACAAAATTCAAATCGGAATTTTCCATGAAAGCAAAGATGCTTAGCCCTGAGGAAGTAATAACATTAGTTGGTCATGAGATTGGCGGTGTATGCCCTTTTGGAATTAATGAAAATATTCCCGTATATTCAGATATATCAATGAAACGCTTTGATACTGTCTTCCCTGCCTGCGGAAGTTCAAACAGCGCTATAGAATTTACCTGCGAAGAGCTTTTTCACTATTCCGATGGAGTCAAATGGATAGATATATGTAAGGGCTGGAATGAGTAAAAGGCTTGACAAAAAATTTTTAATATACTGTTTAATAATAAGTCATAATTAAAATAAGAGGTATAAAAATGTCTAAAGACAAGGAAAAAAAAGGGATTATAAGAAGAATTTTAAAATTTGTGTCTATTTTTTTTGGAGTAATTATAGTGCTGATTGTTGGGGTTAGCATTGCTGCAATGATGATTATTACTAAACCCTTTATCGAAGGTATAATGGAAGGACAACTCCACAGGCAGGTTAGAATTGGAGATCTTAGCGGAGGTCTGTTTTCAGCAATTTCAGGATTTACGGTTAAAGACGTAAAGATATCAAACTATAAAACTGAAGAAGAGATTGAATCTTTAAAGGAAAAACCAATTGCAGATAATGATATTTTTGCCTCAATGAAGGCTTTAAATTTCAAGATTTCAATACCGCCGCTATTAAGCAAAAAATTTGTTCTCAACGAACTTATGTTATTGTCGCCGCAGGTAAATATTGTAAGATATAAGAGCGGGGCATTTAACTTTTCCGATCTTTTAGTCCCAAAGCCTAAGACTGCAGAGGAGAAAGCAGCGCAGGAGAAAAAAATGCGCGAAGAAGCTGAAAAGCCAAAGGAGAAATCCGAACCTCTTAAAGCGGATGATCTGCCGGTTGCAATTAATGTCGGTTCTGTAGGTATGGAGGATGGAAATGTCAATTTTACAGATATGGGAACCGGGCAGAAATTAAATTTATATAAAGTAACAGCAAAGGTTTTTAATATTAAAATTGATCCGCAAGATATTGAAAAAACCAATTCAATGTCTTTAAAGATATTTGCAGGGATTAAGACATTAAGCAGCCCTGAATCCGGGAGCGTTCAGTCATTTGACATCGGATTTGATGTAGCAGGGAATATTATTCCATTTGATAAAAAGACGAGAATATTAGATCCGGAGGTTTCTGTTAAAGCGGGATCTCCATACGGCAATATAACAGGCTTACAGATATTTAATGAAATGATAAATGTTGAAACTTTAGCCAAATATTCCGGAAAATTTGATTTCCTTAAAAAAGAGATAGATTGGAAGAATGGATATGTTAATATCCATTATAAGGCTAATGTAGTAACGATCTCAAACGGCAAAATCTCTACCGACGATTATGGACTTACTTTTGGCGGTTCTGTAAATATTGCATCTATGGGGCTAAATCTAAATTCGGATATGACTCTTGCAAATAAACATACTGAAAAGGTTAAGGGTCAAATTTCAAAACTGGCTGAAAAAGCTATTCCAAGCAATGCAAAAAATTATATCAAACCTGATACTATTGCAAATACAGCTATTAAACCTATGGTCAATGATAAGGGAGAGTTATTCTTACAGTACACTGTAAAAGGTACTGCTTCAAAACCGAGTGTAAATCTCATACATCCTAAAATCGGTTCGCTTTCTGATATAATTAAAGATGCTCTAAAAGACGTTGGCGCCAATGTTGCTGATGCGGCAAAGGAAAAGGCACAGCAGAAAGTTGCAGACAAGGTATCAGAGAAGGCTGATAAGGGTAAAGAGAAAGCAAAGGGTAAAGTTAAAGGTCTATTTAAATAATATTTTCAGGCTGTCTGATAAGTTACACGCAGGCAATTGTATATGTTAAATAATCCCGTAGAGTCTGTAGGTTTTCCTGCAGGCTCTACGAATCAAGGGGTTATTCATATATCTTTTCATCAGGCTCAAATGCAGCAGCAGCGTCCGCTTCAACATCACGGACATCTTCTTTTTTCTTTAGGAATTCTTTATACCATTCCGTCTGTATAATATATTGCATTATTTCGTTAGTGCCAACCCATATCATTGATAATCTTATATCACGCAAAATCCTTTCTATAGGGAAAACATTAGTATATCCTATACCGCCCATTACCTGCATACAGTTATTTACAACTTCCCATGCGCCCTCAGTTATGAATTTTTTTGCCTGTGAAACCATGCGTCTGCATCTGCCTGCATCTACTTTTCCGGAGTCTATTGCCAAAGATGTAGTATATGCCATAGCTCTCATAGCATCCATTTTCATGGCGCAGTCTGCTACCTTAAATCCAACAGCCTGAAAATTCATGATTTGTGTACCAAAGGCTTTTCTTCTTGAAGTATATTTTGTTGCAATTTCAACGGCAGGTCTGACAGAACCAACTGTCATTGCAGCGGTTCCAAGTCTTTCAGGAATCATATTTGTCATAAATACCTCAAAGCCGTTATTTACTCCGTTTAGAATATATCTTTCGGGAACACGCACTTCGTCAAGTATAAGTCTCCCTGCGCCGCCGCCGCGTACGCCCATTAGTCCATATATATATTTTGTATCTACTCCTTTAGTTCTTGGAATCATAAAGCATGTCATTCTTTTGTGCGGCGGAGCTGATGGATCGGTAACAGCATATACCATAAACCAGTCTGCGCCCTCTGCGCCGACTATAAATCTCTTCTGACCTGAAATTATCCAGTCGCTTCCGTCTTTTCTCGCCTTTGTTGTAGCGCCAAAAAAGTCCGATCCTCCCCTTGGTTCTGTTAAGCATTCTGCGGCATAAACATCACCCTTAAGGAGCGGAACCACTATTTCGTTACATAATTCTTCACTTCCGTATTTTATAATTGCTTCGCAGACTATATCTGCGCCTACACCCCAAAGACATGCTAAGGAATAACTTGCTACTCCTATCTCTTCGGCAACAATGGAATCTTCAACCCAGCCGAATCCTCTGCCGCCGTATTTTTTTGGGAGTCTTATTCCTAACAAATTTCTATTACCGCATTCTTTAAGATATTCATGAGGAAATTGAATTTTATCGGCATCCATATCAAGAATCATTTCTCTCGGAACCCATTTAGTAAACTCCCTTGCTTCATCTCTAAGTTTAATCTGATCGTCAGTCATTATAAAATCAAACACGGATGCCCCCTCTTATATTTAGATTAAATAATTGTTAAACTGTCTGAAAATAATTCTGTTCAAACAGTGTTCTTGTTTCCTGTATCCCTATTACGGCAATTAGGTCACCGGCTTTAAATATTATTTTAGGGTCGGGGTTAGGAATAAAGTTGCCGTCTCTCATTATACCGACAATAGATACGCCTGTCTTTTCCCTTATTTCCATATCCACTATAGATTTACCTTCAAAAATACTGTCCGGTTTAATTTCATACCAGCCTGTTTCAAGTAAAAACGGCGTATCTTTAAGCTTTGACAATAATGAAACATTTAATCCCTGATTATTATCATAGCTATAAGCATCACGCCTCATTTCATCTATAATGTTTTGTATTCCGGTTATTTGAAAATTAAGATGCAAGAGGGTCTGTCTTATAATTTCAAGGCTTGCTTCAAATTCCGGTTGTACAACTTCACCAATGTTAAGTTTGCCAATTTGTTTTACCTGCTCTATATCTTCTGCTCTGGCAATTATAAAGATGTTGGGATTATGTTTTAATGCAAATGATGTAATCTGACTTATAAATAGGGTTGATGGCAGGGTTATTATCAACATTTTAGCTTTTTCTACATCTGCTGCCGAGAGTACGGTTTCAAATATCGCATCTCCATATATGGCCGGATATCCATATTCTTTAATCTTTTCAAATCTTCGATAATCCTGCTCAATTATAATAAATGGAATATTAAGACGGTTTAATACTAAGGCAATTTGTGAGCCGACACGTCCGCCGCCGGATATAACCACATGATCTTTAAGTTCATTATTGGGCATATTAATTGTTTGAACTTTTTCAAACTTAAACCATTTCTTTCTTAAAGAATATAAAGGTGTTGACAGCATAGAGATAAATGGCGATATTATCATCGTTATTATAGAAACAGAAAGTACTGTAGAATAGAAGTTCTTATCAATAACATTACCCTGTTCTGCCGTTTTGGCAAGTACAAAAGCAAACTCACCTATCTGCGCTAATCCTAAACCAAGCGCCAAAGGCACAATATTTCGGTATTTAAAGATTAAAGCGATAAAATAGAAAATTATAAACTTCCCTATGATTGCGACTACAACTAATGCTGCAATAGTAGAGATATTTGATATTACAACTTGAAAATTAACGAGCATACCAATTGAAACAAAGAATATGAGACCAAAGATATCCCGTAAGGGGATAACATCATTCAGAGCCTGATGATTATAATCCGATTCGCTTATAATCATGCCTGCAATAAATGCGCCGAATGCAAGTGACAAATCAAACAAATGAGTAACATACCCTACTCCAAGACCTATTGCCGTTGAAGCAATAAGGAACAGTTCTCTTGAATTGAGCAATGCAACATATTTTAATAAAAATGGGATTAATCGCATTCCTATAATGACTATTATTATCAGAACAACTATCTCTTTTAAAATAACTATGCCTATCGCAGAGAGATTATTTTGAATATCATGCAACTTTGGAATTATAATCATAAGCGGCATAGCTGCAAGATCTTGCACAATTAGAATACCAATCATAACCTTGCTCGAAAGAGTACCCATTAGTCCTTTACCCATCAGCACTTTTAAAACAACCATCGTACTGGATAGAGCAATTATCATGCCAAAAACTATAGAAACAGTCACTGGCAGACCCATGAAATGACCAATACCATATCCAAAGAATATACAGAGCAATATCTGTAAAGAGGTTCCTGCAACAGCAATACCCCGTACATCTTTTAGTTCGCTGAATGACAGCTCAAGACCTATGGAGAATAAAAGAAGCGCAACACCAATTTCTGCAAGAAGTTCAATACTGGAGATGTCTGCAACTATAGAGGTACTGGTTGACGAACTTATTATTACCCCTGCAATAATATATCCGATAATTGGAGGAAGTTTTATCAGATTAAAAATCAGTCCTCCGGCAAGACCGACAACTATTATAATTATTAAATCTCCTGCTAATCCCATACTACCTTCACTGATTTTTTATTTTTTATGAAAATAACAATTCAAATAAATTTTGTCAAACAAGTTATGAGTTTCTTTTATGAATTGAAGAATAAATCTCTATTTTTCTGATTGAAATTATATTAAGAAAAAGATAAATGTAATTTTTTATATAGGGATAATTACTCTATTTCATTTTTTGTAAAAGTATGGCGGAGAATTTTCATGTATCAGAGAAATATTGGAATAAGAATAGGCGGACCAATAACCCCCGGTGTCAAATTAATAATGATAATAAACATCATTGTTTTTATAATTCAAAAATTTGCTGATATAATAATGTCTGATCCACATTTATTGGAATATACTTTTGGGATCAGCCATCCGGGGCTATTTACAGACTTTATGATTTGGCAGCCGCTTACTTATATGTTTCTACATGGAGGTTGGGCGCATATTATATTTAATCTTATTGGTCTGTGGATGTTTGCCGGAGAATTAGAAATAGAATGGGGGAGAAAAAGATTCATAAAATACTATATTCTTTCGGGTATAGGCGCAGGATTATTTATCGCATTGATGAACTATATTGCATATACGCATTACGGATCAACACCCGTTACAATAGGCGCTTCAGGAGCAATATATGCCATACTGCTGGCTTATGCCATGCGCTGGCCCAACCGCGAGGTTTTATTCTTTTTTTTAATACCAATAAAAATGAAATATTTAGTATTAATTTTTGGAGTTCTGGAATTTTACGGAACACTCTCCACTGCAACAGGAGCAGGCGGCAATATAAGCCATATTGGTCACTTAGGCGGTATAATTACAGGCTTTTTCTTAGTCAATTATATGATGAAATCAAAATCTCAAACAAAAAAAAGCGGTTCATTTTTTGAACGTCTCAATAAAAAATCAAGATTGAACAACAAAAAAAATATTATTGACTCAAGAATTAAAGCAAAAAGAATAATTGACACTCTTCTTGAAAAAATAGCAAGAGATGGTATGAATTCACTTACACCTGAAGAGAAGAAGAGTTTAGAATGGGCAAGAAAAAACTACTACTATTCAAATAATGATACTCTCCATTAACAGGTTGACGTTGGCGCTGTTGTATCAATCGATGGCGTCGCCATCGATTTAAATAATTATACGCTTCATTAACAGGTTTGCTGCTATTTAATAGATTCTAATTTTTTTTGTATCTCTGAAATATTATATTCACCGGTTGCCCTGCAATAATTATTTTCAGTGCAGTCAATACTAACAATTTCACCATGCTTTATAGCTTCGTCCATTAAATTGTTAAATAACATATCAGTCTCATACGAGGATTTACTCTTGTCTAAGTTCATTACAATATAGCTGGCAATAAGGAGTGACCCCCTTTGATCTAATCTCTCCCTTACCGGCATTTTTATATCATTACTGTTACTTTCATGATAAGGAATATATTCCGATATAATTACTCTTAAAGTATTATCCGATACCCCTTCCCACAATTCCGAAGTATTATCAAAACTGCTGCATCCTGATAAGTATATCAATGTTAAAATTTGTATTTTCAGAAATAGTCTTGTCATAATATTACTTATTTGCAGAGTAGCGGTTAATCTTTATCAATGAGTTGCCTCATTGCAATATTTTCAATAAATGACATAATGCGGGGATGTTCAGGATTATAAAAAATTTTTTCAGGTTTTTCATCGGCAATTATTCTTCCTTCATCCATGAAAATTATGCGGTCGGCAACCTCTTCGGCAAATCTCATCTCATGCGTTACAATCATCATAGTCATCTTTTCCTTTACCAGATCGGCTATTACCTTTTGTACTTCTCCGACCAATTCTGGATCAAGCGATGAAGTCGGCTCGTCAAAGAGCATAATGTCAGGGTTCATGCCTAAGGCGCGGGCTATGGCAACGCGCTGTTTTTGCCCTCCTGATATTTTTGACGGATAAAAATCCTTCTTATCCAAAAGACCAACCTTTTCAAGCAAAGCTTCACCTAATGGGATTGCATCATTTTTTTTCATCTTTAATACGGTTATCGGTGCTTCTATTACATTTTCAAGAACAGTTTTATGAGGGAAGAGATTAATGTGCTGGAATACCATGCCAAGTTTTGTTGCTATATTTTTTTTCTCCTTTAAATTTATTTTATCCTTTCCCCCATGATTTTTATCAGCATAGTGTTCACTCTCTATAGCAATAATTCCGGAATCAATTTCCTCCAACCCGTTTAAACATCTAAGCAGCGTACTTTTACCGGACCCCGAAGGACCAATAACAGCAATAACCTCTCCTTTGTTTACCTCAAAACTCACATCATTAAGAACCGTATGCTGTCCAAAGGACTTAAACAGATTATTTGCCTGAATCATCTTCATTGAAAAATACCCTTATTCATATATTGAATATTTAACCTCTATTTTTTTAAAGAAAAAGACTATGACGGAAGTCATCAACAGATAGATCACTGCTGCTATAATAAAAGGCGTGACTGCAAAGTCCCTCGAGAATAATTCCTTTGCAGATCTAAGCAGATCACCCATCCCTATAATAACAACAAGCGCAGTATCTTTTACAAGATTAATTGCCTCATTGCATGTCGGAGGAATTGTTCTTCTAACAACCTGAGGCAATATTATACGCTTCATAGTCTGATAATAATTCATGTTTAATGCCTTTGCCGCTTCATATTGTCCCTTATCAATAGACTCAATACCTGCGCGATATATCTCAGTTAAATAAGCAGAATAGTTTATTACAAAAGTCAATGCAGCAGCAGTAAACGGAGGAAGATTTATGCCGAATATTGAAAGTCCGTAATATGTGAAAAACAACTGCAAAAGAAGGGGTGTCCCCCGGAACACCCAAGTATAAAAACCTATTGATAGTTTTAAAAACTTATATTTTGATATTTTCATCAAAGCAAGAATTATCCCAAGGGGAATTGAAAATACTATTGTAACAAAATAAAGCTGAACTGTTAAAATACTCCCCTTTAGGATAAAAATTGACGAATCATAAATATATTGGAGGTAATTTTCCATAATTTACTTAATTAAGTATATCTTCTCCAAACCATTTCTTTGAAACATCAGCGCCAGTACCGTCTTTTTTAACTTCATCTAAAGCCTTGTCAAATGCCTCTTTAAATGTTACATCGGACTTTCTAAGACCAACGCCGAAAAGCTCAGGTCCCAAATCTTCGCTAAGTACCTTATAAACGCCGGGCTTCTTTGCCATACTCCATCTTCCCACAATCTCATCTATTACAACAGCATCAATACGTTTAGATGTAAGATCCATTAAAGCAAGAGTGTTGTTTTCATATTTTTTTAATTCTTTCAGATTTTTAGCAACATCGGGTTTACCGTTTAAAGCATTTTCACTGCTGCTGCCAAGCTGAAGACCTACTTTTTTACCTTTAAGCATCTCAACAGTTGTTATGGAACTATCAGCAGTAACCATTACTATCTGTCTGTTATTGAGATATGGTTTTGAAAAATCTATATTCTTTTTTCTCTCATCAGTTATTGTCATACCGTTCCATACAACATCAATATCGCCTTTATTTAAGCTTGCAATAATACCATCCCATGCTACAGGATTCAGCTTTACGGTAACTCCAAGTTTTTTTGCTACCTCTTTTGCCAAATCAATATTAAAACCGACTATCTCACTGCTATCCTGCCCTCTAAAACCCATTGGAGGAAATTGATCATCAAGACCTAAAATAAAATAACCTTTAGCCTTAATCTGCTCTAATGATTTATCATCTGTTTTCTTTGTTCCGCATCCCGATGCTAAAAAAACAGATATAAACAATAAATAGAGCAATTTAATAATTTTACCTTTCATAAGCTATCTCATTTGTTTTATTAAAAATTTATTATAATCTTTAACAATTCAATCATTGTCTAAATATAGAACTATAATAAAACCATGCGCATATAAATTCTCTATGATTTAATTCTCTATAAATGTGTAAGAAATTTTACGTTTTCCATACATTATATTTATTTAAAAGATTAAAATTCAATAATATTTTTACAGCTTTTAAATAATTATCATTGTAAATATTTTAACTGTACTTTATGTTTTATTTAAATAATATTTCTTAATATAGATAAAAAGAGGTGGATAAATTGGGCAGAATTAAATTAGAACAGCTTAATAACTACAGGTTTAGTCATGAACAGAGAATTTGTATGTCCAACATAAATCAGGCTATGCATGTCGGCGCTTCACAAATGGTTGAGATTCTCCATGACGGAAGATATCAAATGTTAAAAAAACTTGAACTTAATGAACTTAATTTAGGCGATGGAAAAACAGGCGCTGTAGTAAGCGACCTTGCAGTCAACTATAAAGCCGAAATCTTCTTAGATGAAACTATTACAGTTGAAACGGATATTGGAGAAATTGAAGAAAAGGGGTTTAGAATTTTTTATAGGATTTCAAAAAACGGTAAAACCGCAGCTCTTGCGGAAACCGGTCATGTATGTTTTAATTTTTTAGATAAGAAGATATGTACAGTCCCGGAAGTTTTAATAAAAAAACTTCAGTGAGGTTTATGTCATGGTTATTTTACTCTATTTAGTATCTAAAGTATAAACTCCATTCCAACTCTTTGACGGAGGATTTTTCATATATTTATTACATCTGTCAATATATAGTTTTGAAGGACCGTCATCAGGGAGTACCTTCATTGCATCTTTAAAACATTTATGCGCTTTATCCCATTGATGTTCGGCGAACATCTCAAGCCCTTTATTATACTGTTCAATCATATCATAAACATTTTGCGGCAGCGTTCCCTTTCTGCCGAGAAGTTCATATATTACAACAGCCTCTGTTTTTCCTACTACTTTAATACTGTCCAGCTTTCTTGCTTCAATATGATCCTTAGCATAATTATAGGTATGCTCGCTAATCATGGCAGTTGTGTCATAGATTTTATTTGCGCCTTCAAGACGCGATGCAAGGTTTACAGAATCTCCCATTACAGTATAATCCATTCTCAAGGCAGACCCCATGTTGCCCACAACTGTTTTTCCGCTGTTTATCCCCATTCTGGCAAAAAATTCAAGCTGACCGCTTTTCCTCCAATTTTCCTGAAGGCTTCTTAGTCTCCTTTTCATATCAATTGCTGCGAGACAGGCGCGAAGTCCGTGATCATCATACGCTTGCGGAGCGCCGTAAAATGCCATAATTGCGTCGCCCATATACTTATCAACAGTGCCTCCGTGCGAAATAATAATATTTGTCATTTCCGACAGATATTCATTTAAGAGCCTGACAAGTTCAACAGGTGAAAGTTTTTCCGATATTGACGTAAACCCTGCAATATCCGAAAAAAAGATTGTCAGCTCTCTGCTCTCGCCGCCAAGCTGCAGTGATTCGGGATTTTCCATAATCTCCGCTATTACATCAGGCGCAATATAGCGTGAAAACGCGTCTTTAATAAACTTCTTTTGACTCTCCTCTGTTACTAATTTTATTGAAACAATTACAACAGACGGAATAACGAAAGCAAGGTTTAGCCCAAGCTGTTCAACGCATATATTAGACAATACAAAAACAAAAAATATTGAAACATTCATAAGAATAAATCCGAAAATTGAAACCAATAAAGAGCGTATTGAAGAAAGTTTTTGCATAACAAAACCTGTAAGTATTGCGATTACCGCTATTAAAATAAAATTTACAGATTTGCCTGCGTTTCGAATATACTCCCTCTGCATTATAGTATTTACAGTATTATGATACGTTCCTACGCCGGGATATTCATTATGCAATGGTATAGATGCAATATCAGAAGTGCCTGTTGCAGTAAGCCCTATAATGCCTATTTTATCCCTGGTCTTTTCTACATTTAAAACCAACTCTACTGTTTTAATATCTTCGGTTACAGTATCTATATTCTTCGCATCACCCTCTGCAAGCATCTTCCCCTTTCTATCAACCAGCACTTTAAGGTAACTGAGTTTTTCATTATCAAGTTCATCTTTTTTATTTTGAAGTTCTTTCCAAATCTTCCCTCTTTCATTGTCATTTGCTGCGCGCGAATATGACGCTTCAAGATTATCTATTTCGGATACAAGCTGCGCCCTTTTATGAATACCCTCTGATCCGCCTGCGCTGTCAAAAAATTCATATACGGCATTTACAAATTTAGGATACTCCAAAAGCGCAAAGAATGGAATTGATTTAAATGATTTCTCCATCGGACCTTCGCCTGCCCAATTTACAATAATCATGCCTGAACTGTCTATTGGTATAATTATATTTTCATGCGCCTGTTTAATTTCATTAAAGGCTTTTTTTAAGATTATGTTCCTGCCGGGATTGACCTCAATATTTTCCTTTTTTACATTACAGGCTTCAATAATCATTGATAATGCCAAATTAAAATAAACTCTGCCGTCAAATACCTGTACAAGACGCACTCTTCTTATAGTTCCGTCAAGGTCGGTAAACCTGTTTACAAAGCCGAAATTATTGGACGCTTGAAGGAGTCTGTCTATGGGATATACAATAGCTTTAACCCTCTTATCCCGCAGCGGCTCAAACTCGCGTTCTCTCCCCTGCGGAACAGGAATTGACGCTATTGATTCAAACCTTTTTTTCCCGTCAATAAACAGGCGGCTCTTCTGTCTTTTAATCAGATCAACCGTAGGCTCGTCATCGGAAAACGTATATGATATTATTGCAGTACCGTTATTTTTAAGCGCAGTTTGAAATATCTCATCTATATTTCTTAAAACAGGTATTATTGCATTTTTCTGAATAGTTTTTTTTGAATCGGCCTTTTTTAAAAGTTCGTTATAAACGTCCTCATTAATTCTGTTTGGCGACGGGTCCGGAAACATAACGTCAAAAGATATTAGCGACATACCCATATCTTTCATTGTATCAAGACCTGCCGCATAGAGGTCGCGCGTCCATGGAAATTGACCCAGAGAATTTATACTGGTGTCGTCAATATTAACAAAATATAATTTATTCCACTGGGAAATAGACGGCTTGCTTTTCATCCTTAAATCAAAAAGTTTCAGTTCAAAAAGATTATATATGTCCGAAAAGCTGAAAGGTATAACAAGTAAAATTGTGATAATTCCTACAAAAAGTCCCGACAGTTTATTTGTCCCAAAAAACCTGTTTAAAAATTTTGCAATATTAAACTTCTTCTTCAATATTTTTCCTCCGCCGGAACGTTAATTACATGTTTTTTCCAATAAGTAACAAGAGTAAACGATAAGTAAATACCTGCGTCATTGCGAGCGCTTTAACCATGTTTGAGTATAGATTGTGTAACCTGCGCGTGGCAATCCAGAGTCTTAATTTATCCTACTGGATTGCCACGCCGAGTTTACATTGTTC